>NZ_JBNHGF010000080.1:0-9507 GCF_059091005.1 Arthrobacter sp. Y3223164 | reverse complement strand
CAGGCACCGCCGTCAAGCGGTGCCCACAGGTTCCAGGCGCAGGCACCGCCGTCGGGCTCTTAGCGCGTGGCGCTTTCGGCGATCAGCTCCGCCGCGCGGCGCAGCAGCGGGAGGTGGCTGACGATGGCCGTCTCCAAGGTGTCGGGGGTGGCCAGCATATTGACGCCGACGGCGGCGAGCACCGTGCCGCCGCTGTCCCTCACGGGCACGGACAGCGTGCGGTGGCCCTGCTGCAGTTCGCTGTTGTTGACCGCGTAGCCCTGCCGCCGGACCTGCTCGATCTCCTGGCGGAAACGCCAGGTGCTGTCGATGGTCTGCTCGGTCAGCCTGCTGAGGCCGCCGTCGACGGCGGACCGGAGGCCGTCCTCGGACAGCCCGGCCACCAGCACCTTGCCCATCGACGAGGCGTGCGCCGGAATCTTGGCGCCGACGGTCAGCCCGGCGCGGATCATGCGCGGCACGCGGGTCGCCGCGATGCAGATGACGTCGCCGCCGGCCAGCACGCCCGCCGTGCACGGTTCGTTGAATTCCCCGGTCAGCCACTGGACCGCCCCGCGGGAGGCCCGGACGAGCGGAGAGCCCGCGACGTAGCCGTGGCCCAGCTCCAGGGCCTGATGGGCCAGCGAGAACAGGTCATCCCGGCAGCGCACATAGCCAAGGCTGACCAGCGTCCGGAGCACCCGCGCGGTAGCCGCACGGTTCAGGCCGGCGCGGGCGGCAACCTCGGCCGCCCGCATCTGCGGATGAGCGTCATCGAAGACGCTTAACACCGAGAGGCCGCGCGCCAGGGTGCGCGCGGACGGCTCTGTCATGGCCCTGGTCACGTGCGCGTCGGAGGTGATGCTCATCACCGTCGAGGATACCCGGCGGGCCGCCGGATTGTGACGGCGGTTACCTGCTCAGCGCTACTCGGTGGTGCCGGATTGGTCCTCGAGGACGCCGCGGACGGAGGACTCGGGAACCCACATCACGTCCCCGTGCTCGGCGTTGGCCACCCGGGCCATCACGAAGAGCAGCCCGGAGAGCCGGTTGAGGTAGCGGCCGGTCTCGGAATTCACCACGTCGCCGTACTCATCCAGTGCCGCCCAGACCGCGCGTTCGGCGCGACGCACCGCCGTGCGGGCCTGGTACAGCAGCGCAGCGGAGAGGGTTCCGCCCGGCAGCAGCATGCCGCTGAGGTCCTTGGCTTCCTGCCTGAAGTGGTCGATGGCGCGTTCCAGCCGCTCCACATGCTCGGGGATGATGCGGGCGTCCGCCGCCTGATTGCCGCGATACGGCACCAGCAGGTCGGCCATCAGGTCGAACAAGTCGTTTTGGACGCTGACCAGCATGGCGCTGACCTCCGGGGACACACCCCCGCTCGCCATGGCCACGGCCACAGCGGCGTTGGCGGCATCCACTTCGGCATGCGCGACCACCCTCGGGTCGTTCTTGGACACCTCGCCGTGGCTGCCGAAGGCGGTGTACCCGGTGTCGCCATAGTGGTCCATCCGGGTCTGATCATCGCTTTGAAAGTCGCCATCTCCACTCATGCCTGCCATCATACTGACGGGACGTTTGACATCGAAGAGCCGCAGCAAGCCCGGAGCGCCGCACGCGTACAGCCGGTGACAACAGTGAGGATCAGTGATGAGCAGCGAATTTACCGGCCCCTTGCCGACTGTCTCCCGGGATACGGGTGACGACGGGCAGCGGGGCTGGAATACCGTCGACAAGACGGTTTTCTTCGTTTCAGGCAGCATTATTGTTGCCATCTGCCTGCTGGGTGTTTTCTTTACCCAGCAGGTGACCGAAGTAACCGGATCAATTCTCGGCTGGGTGACCAACTCCTTCGGTTGGTTGTTCATCCTCGGCGCCACCGGCTTCGTAATCTTTTCGCTGGTGCTGGCCTTCGGCCGGTATGGCAACATTCCGCTCGCGCAGGAGGGCGAAACCACCGAATTCTCCACGTTGTCGTGGATTGCCATGATGTTCAGCGCCGGCATGGGCATCGGCCTGATGTTCTTCGGCGTCTACGAACCGGTCACTCATCTGGCCTCGCCGCCGCCCTTCGTGGATGCCGCTCCGGGATCCCCCGAGGCCGCGAACAGCGCGATGGCCTACACGCTCTTCCACTGGGGTCTGCACCCGTGGGCCATCTACTCGGTGGTTGGCCTGGCCCTGGCCTATTCGACGTACCGGATGGGCCGCGGCAACCTGATGAGTTCGCCCTTCCAGGCGATCTTCGGCAAGGAGCGGATTGAGGAAAAGGGCTGGGGCAAGCCGATCGACATCCTGGCGATCATCTGTACGAAATTCGGTTCGGCGACCTCGCTGGGCCTGGGGGCGCTGCAGATTGCCGCCGGATTGGCGCTGCTGCGGACCGGCCGGTTCGAGGAGAACCCCGGCGTCGTGGCTCCGATCCTGATCATCTGCGTGCTGACCGTGGGTGTGGTGATTTCGGCGGCCAGCGGCGTTGCCCGCGGCATCAAGTGGCTGAGCAACACGAACATGGTGCTGGCCGCGGTGCTGCTGGTGTTCGTCTTCGTGGTGGGTCCCACCGTCTTCATCCTGGATCTGGTCCCCGCCGCGATCGGCGACTACCTGGCCAACATCGTCCCCATGAGCTTCCACTCGGCCGTCTTCGGCGGCACCGAGTGGCTGGCCAACTGGACCATCTTCTACTGGGCGTGGTGGATCTCCTGGACCCCCTTCGTGGGCACGTTCATCGCCAAGATCTCCCGCGGGCGAACCATCAAGGAATTCGTCCTGGGCGTGCTGCTGGTCCCCACCGCCGTGAGCGTGGTCTGGTTCTCGGTGTTCGGCGGTGCGGGCATCCACCTCCAGCTGGGCGGTGAAGATATTGCCGGGACCGGAGACGAGGCGGCCGGTTTCTTCGCAACCCTGCAGAACTATCCGTTCTTTTTCGGCGCGGCCATCGTGGTGATGGTGCTGACGGCGGTGTTTTTCGTCAGCGGCGCCGACGCCGGCGCCGTCGTGCTGGGAACGCTTTCCTCCCGCGGCCGAAAGGAGCCGTGGAAGCCGCTGGTCATCCTCTGGGGCGTTCTCACCGGTACCGTCGCGGCCGTGCTGCTGTTCGTCGGCGGGCTCGACGCGCTGCAGACGTTCACCATCCTGGCGTCAACGCCCTTCGTGCTGATCATGGTGGGACTCTGCCTCTCGCTGTACGTGGACTTGCGCCGGGATCCGCTGCGGCAGCGGCGCATGGGCCCGGTGCGCGGAGCCGTCAGCGTCCCCAGCACCGTGCCGTTCGCGGTGCCGGTGACGTCCGAGACGCCGGTCGTCCAGCCTGGCCAAGCCGGGCGCATCAACGGCTCCGGCGGCCCCGACCATCCCGCGGGGGGATTGCCGGAGGACCTCGGGGACGGCAAAAAACACGGACACCACGCGTAGCGGGACTAGCTGGAAAGTGGCGGGACCGGCGCGGCTTAGCCGGTCCCGTCCGCCCGGCAAGTTACCTCCGGGTAACATGGCGGCATGCACCTGATCTTCCGCACCCTCCTGCTGCTGCTGACGGCCCGCCGCCGTCCTGCCTTGGACATATGGGATTCGTCCACGCTGTCCCTGCGCGTGCTGCCCACCGACATCGACATCGCCATGCACGTCAACAACGGGATGTATTTCTCGCTGATGGACCTCGGCCGCTTCGAGCTGATGGTGCGTGCGGGCGTGTGGGACACCTTCCGCCGCAAGGGCTGGTCGCCGGTGGTCGGCGCGGAGACCATTTCCTTCCGTAAATCGCTCACACTCGGCCAGCAATACAGCATCGAAACCCGGATCATCGGATTTGATGACCGCGCCATCTTCTTCGAGCAGCGCATGGTGGCCGACGGCGAAATCCATGCCCGCGCCTACATCGCCACCCGGCTGGTTTCGAAGCAGGGCCCGGTCTCCAATGAGGAGATCTTCGCTGCCGTCGGCCAGCGGCCGCCGGCGGACCTGGTTTTGCCCGAATGGCTGCACGAGTGGCGGGAGAACAACGCCCTGCCCAGCACCCGACGGCCCGCCCCGCACCGCTGGGTGCGCTGACTCTGGTCGGCCGCAGCCCGTTCCCCTAGGCTATGGGAAAGGAGGTGAGCGGTCATGATCGCAGCACCCGGAGACCGCATCGTCATCAGGGGCAGGACGGTGGACTCGGCTGACCGGCACGGCGAAGTCATCGAGGTCAGGGGCGACGGCGGAGCTCCGCCCTACTTCGTGAGGTTCGACGACGGCCATGAGAGTGTCGTCTTCCCCGGCACGGACTGCAGCATCGAGCACGCTGCCGGGTAAGAAGCCGCTGCCGGGTCAGAAGCCCGCTGCAGACGGGGCGCGCTGCCGGGTCAGAAGCCGCCTGCAGGCCAGGCCAGATGCGGGGTCAGAAGCCCGCTGCGGGCCAGGCCCGATGCCGGCTAAACGAGCCGGCGGGCGCGCAGGACGCTGTCCGTGATCGTGGCGGTCTGCCCGTCCGGGCCCGTGACCTCGCGGGGGACGGAGTCGAGCGTGTCGAGGGCCCAGTCCGGGGAACCTAGTCCGAGTGCATCGGCCAGCTCCCCGGCCGTGGGCAGCGGTTCCTCGGGTTCCGGATGTCCCGACCAGGGCGGAAACGATTCGTGGCCGACGACCAGCAACGTGCCGCCGGGTGCTACCGCGCGGGCCGCCGTGGTGAGAATGGCGTTCCGCGGCAGCTCGACCGGCGAGTGCAGGAATTGGGCGCAGACCAGATCGTAGCTTTCCTGCGGTTCCCAGCGGGCCAGGTCCTGTTGGAGCCACCGGATGCGGTCCGCAACACCGGCCTCGTCGGCGTGTTTGGCCGCCCGTTGCAGCGCGAGCCCGGACATGTCGAGGCCGGTGACCGTCCACCCCTTGCCGGCGAGCCAGATGGCGTCTGCGCCCTCGCCGCAACCCAGCTCCAGGGCGGTGCCGGACGGCAGGCCGGAGACCTCGCGGACCAGCATGGCGTTCGGCCGGCCGCTCCACACCTGGTCCCTTTGGCTGTAAAAGGACTCCCAGAACTGGTCGGGCTCTTCCCGGCGGTCGTGATGATGCTCCATGCCTGCAGACTCTACGCCCGCGAGGTGACGGCGGCGACGGCCCTGCAGCCGGTCCCCACGGGCGGGGAGGGAAGAAATAAAGACGGGCACCGCCGTCGTTGTGCAGGATGTGTGCCCGCGGCAACCACCCCGGGCGTCCCGCGACGAAAGGCCCCGCCGACGTGAACGTACCTCTGTCCATCCTTGACCTGGCAACCATCGGCCCGAACGAAACCGTGGGTGAAAGCCTGGCCGGCAGTGTGTCCCTGGCGCAGCGGGCGGAGGAACTGGGCTACCGGCGGGTGTGGTACGCCGAACACCACAACATGGCGTCGATCGCGTCCTCGGCCACCAGCGTGCTGATTGCCCACGTGGCGGCGCACACCAACAGCATCCGCCTGGGCGCCGGCGGCATCATGCTTCCGAACCATGCCCCGCTGACCATCGCCGAGCAGTTCGGCACGCTGGAGGCGCTCCATCCGGGACGGATCGATCTTGGCCTGGGCCGTGCGCCGGGCAGCGACCAGAACACCTTGCGGGCGCTGCGCCGCGATCCGATGAGCGCCGAATCCTTCCCACAGGACGTGCTGGAGCTGCAGGGCTACCTGACCGGACAGTCGCGCATCAAGGGCGTGGATGCGACACCGGGCAAGGGCACCAACGTGCCGCTGTACATCCTGGGCTCCTCGCTGTTTGGCGCGAAGCTGGCCGCGGCGCTGGGGCTGCCGTACTCGTTTGCCTCGCACTTCGCGCCCAATGCGCTGCAGGACGCCGTGTCCGTCTACCGCCGCGAGTTCCAGCCGTCGGAGCAACTCGCCGAACCGTACGTGATCGCCGGTGTGAACGCCATCGCCGCGGACAGCAACGAGGAAGCGCAGGAGCAGTTCCGGGTTGTCCGGCGCAGCCGCGTCTCGCTGCTGTTCGGCCGCGAACGGACCTTTACCGACGAGGAAGCGGACCTCATCCTGGACTCGCCGCAGGGCCAGCACGTGGAGCAGATGGTCAAGTACTCGGCCGTCGGGACGCGCGAGGCGGTGGCGGAGTACCTGGAAGGCTTCGCCAAGCATGCCGGCGCCGACGAGCTGATTGTGGCGTTCCAGGCGCCGACCGTCGCGCAGCGGCTGCGCGCGCTGGAGCTGACGGCCCAGGCCGCCGGACTGGCGGCCTGAGCCGCCGTCGTCGGGTTACCGTTTGGCCGCGATGTAGTAGGCGTTGAACGGGTCCTGCTCGACGTCCTTGACGACCGTCCCGGAAAAGCCCGCATCCGCCAGCATGGACAGGGCAAGCTGCCGGCCCCATGCGGTGCCCAGTCCCGCGCCACCCTGGCCCAGCGAAACACTCATGCAGTGCATCACCGAAATGGTGTAGAGGAAGCCCGCCCAGGGCAGCGACAAGTTGTCCTCCACATTGCTGGAGGCCTTCATGTCCACCATGAGGAAGGTTCCGCCGGGCCGCAGGGCCGCATGGATCTCGCCGAGCACGCGCGCCGGCTGGGCCTGGTCGTGGATGGTGTCGAAGGCGGTGACCAGGTCGAACCGTCCCGGTTCATTCAGCTCGGCGACGTCCCGGACCTCGAACGAGGCATTGTGCAGGCCCATGCGCGCCGCTTCCTGCCGTGCCCGGGCGATTCCCTCCGGCGAGAAGTCGTAGCCGGTGAACCGGCTGGCGGGAAACGCCTGCGCCATCAGGTTGATGGCGTGCCCGCTGCCGCAGCCGACGTCGGCCACGTCGATGCCCCGGCGCAGGCGTTCGACCAACCCGTCGGCCAGCGGCAGGATCTCCTCGATCAGCTCGGCGTCGAAAACCGCCGAGCTTTCCTCCGACATCAACTGGTGGAAGCGCGGATAGTCGGCATAGGACAGCCCGCCGCCCTGGCGGAATGCGGCGACGACCCCCTCCTCCACGCCGCCGAGCAGCGGGATGTACTGAAGCAGCCGCGCCAGGTTGTCCGGGCCGGCGGCCCTGGTCAGCGAGGCGGCGTGTTCGGCCGGCAGCCGGTAAGTGCGGGCGACCGGGTCGTAGGCCACCACTTGCGACGCGGCCAGGCCGTTGAGCCATTCGCGCACGTAGCGCTCGTCCAGCTCCGCGGCGTCCGCGATCTGCTGGCTGGTGGCCGGCGGCAACGCCGCCAGTGTGTCGAACAGCCCCGTCTGGTGACCGATGCTGGCCAGCATGGCCAAGGCGCCGTCGTTCAGGATGGTCAGGCAGCGCTGCGCGAAGGCTTCGGCGGTCTCGGTGTCGAACTGTCCGGCAGCTTCCTGGATGGTGGTCATGGCTTCTCCCGTGGTCTGGAAGCAGGCACCTGTTGCCTGCTTCAATCCCACGGTAGGGAGCCGGCGGCACCGGGAACATCGGGCAAGTTCTGTGGATTCGGGCGGCGCGGATGGGGCAAAAGATGCAGGCGTCAGGCTCGGGCCAGCCATGCGGGTGTCAGTGCCTGCCTACGTTGCAGGCGTCAGGGTCCAGCCAACGATGCAGGCGTCAGCGCCGGGTCAAGGGAGCGGTAACGCCGTGCTCGTGGGCCCACGCGGCGGCCGCGGTGCGGGACGAGACACCGATCTTGAGGAAAATATTGGCCAGATGCCTACCGACCGTCTTCTGGCTGATGAACAGTGCGGCTGCCGTTTCCTTGTTCGTGGCACCGCGGGCGATGCAGGCAAGTACCTCCGCTTCCCGATCCGTCAGGCCGCCCGGGGACCTTTGGCCGTCCAGGCGGCGCACATCCGGCTCCGCCCCGAGCTCCCGGTAGATGGCCAGGGCCGTCGCCTCTTCCGACGCCGCGGTCTCCGGCTGGCCCAGCTTGCGGTGCACGGCGGCGAGCAGTTCGTACACCCGCGCGGTGTCGTGCCGGTGATGCAGGGAACGATAACCCTGCAGCGCGGACCTCAGCACGGGGAGGGCCTGCGCGGCCTGGCCGCCGGAAAACAGCAGGACCCCGCGGGCATGCCGTGCCCAGGCCAGGAAACCGGGGCTGCTGAAGTCACCGGCAGATTGCTCCAGTTCGCGGCAGTATTCCTCGGCTTCCGCCGTCAACTTCAGCTGCACGGCGAGTTCTACCGCGGGGAGCAGCATTTGTGCCCGGGTCAGCCGATCGTCGGACTCCAGCGCTGCCGACAGGCCGGCCCACGCGGCGTCGAGATGTCCGCGCGCGGCCAGCAGTTTGGCCTCGCCGGGCTGTGGCTCAACACCCAAGTCCCGCGCCCTGGCGTAGGAGTCGGTGGCGCCCTGCAGGTCGCCGCGCAGCCGGCGCAGCTCGCCGAGTTGGTAGTACCCTTCACCGGCGGCCCACACGTTTCGGTCCGCCAGTTCCGAGCTGCTTTGGGCGATCTCGCGTTCCACTCCGTCCCAATTGCCTTCTATGCTGCGGATTTGGAGCCGGTGGATGTGGCACACGCCGGAAAAGACCATGCCGCCCGCCAATTGCTCGCACCAGCGCTCGGTAGCTTCGGTCCATGCCCGCATCCGCGGCAGGTCGGCCAGCTGGTAGCAGGCGTGGAGTACCGTGCAATAGATGTCTCCCGACCAGGTTGGGGGCACCTGCCCGGCGAGGACCGGGAGCATCGCCTCGTCCAAGGCCGCGAAGCCCGAGGCCGTCCGCCCGGCCCGCAGATCGGCCAAACCTGTCAGGGTGAGGCTGAAGGAATGCAGCACGGGCGCGTTGAACCTCCGCCCCATCTGTTGCAGCTCCTCGGCGGCGGCCAAGGCCGGCTCCGGGTCTTCGGCAAACAGCAGCGCGTTGACGGTGTCCAGATACAGCAGGTAACCGTGGACCGGGCTCTGCGGGGCATCCAGCAGCATGCGCCTGGCGCGGTTGATCCAGCCGGAGGCGATCATCAGGTCCCCGCGCAGCGTCCACAGCAGTCCCAGATCCAGGGCCTTCATGGCGGCAGCGAGTTTTTCGCCGTCGTTCTCGTAGCGGTGGAAGACTTCCTCGGAGTCCATTACCGATTCGCGAACATCCCCCACCCACCAGGCGGCGTCGCCCAGCCGGGCCAGATCCTCCACGTCCAGTGGCGAGAGGCTGCGGGCCTGCTCGAATCCGTCATAGGCTGGGCGCCATTCCCCGCGCGCGTAGGCATCGCGTGCAGTAGCCAGCAGTGTTTCGATTGGCTCCATAGCGCTCCTGCATTTCAGGGTAGTCCTCCCGCAGCCGGCAGGGAACTGCGTAATCATCGCCATAATCGGGTTTGCAGCGGAGGGCTGCCGGTACAGTGGTGCCGAAACCGGACCACAGTTTCCGCAAGGAAATGTCCCCAAGAAGGAGCAAACATGAGTTCAGCCGCCGTTGCGCGACAGGGTGTCCTGGCCGACGCCCTGGTCCCCAGCACCGCCTTGGCCAACACCGCGCTGGTTGTGGGCGGGGCAGGCCTGACCGCCGTCATGGCGCAGCTGGCCGTGCCGCTGTGGCCGGTCCCGATCACCGGCCAGACCCTGGCCGTCCTGCTGGTCGGCAGCACGCTGGGCCCGGTCCGCGGCATGCTGTCGATGGCACTGT
>NZ_JBNHGF010000079.1:0-9533 GCF_059091005.1 Arthrobacter sp. Y3223164 | reverse complement strand
GATCCGATGACGGCGCTGCCGGAGGTTCCCGGTCCACCGGGAAAGCCCGGGCCGGCCGGTGCGCCGGTGCCGTTCTGGAAGGCCAGGGCCACCGCTCGGGCGCGTTCGTCGGCGGCTTCGTTCAGCCTGTGTCCGGCGTGGCCCTTCACCCACTCGAACTCGTAGCTGCGGCCCTTGATCGCGGCGTCGATGTCTTTGAGCAGGTCGACGTTCAGCACTGGCTTGCCGTCGGCCTTCTTCCAGCCCCGCCGCTTCCAACCCGGCATCCACTTGGTCACGCAGTTGATCACGTACTGGCTGTCACACAACACGCGCAGGTGTTCCTGCGGCAGGTGCGCAGTGGCCCGGAACAGGTCCAGCACAGCCATCAGCTCGCCCTGGTTGTTGGTGCCGTGTGGCCAGCCCCCGGCAGCCCACGCGGTGTCGTCGATGTACCAGGCCCAGCCAGCGGGTCCGGGGTTGCCGAGCGCGGAGCCATCGGCGGCAGCAGTGATAGTCATAATCTCCATCTTTTCAGATCCGGCCACCGTTCCTGGCGGTGCGCGGGGCACGTAGCCTACATTCCTGGCCCTAGGCTGGGCACGTGGCAATACTCATCGATCCTCCGCTCTGGCCCGCGCATGGCACCCACTTTTCCCATCTGGTCTCCGACACGTCGCTGGCCGAGCTGCACCGCTTCGCCGCGGCAGCCGGGATCCGCGAGCGGGCCTTCGACCGGGACCACTACGATGTGCCGGCCAGCCGCTACGCCGAGCTGGTCAGGCTGGGTGCCGTCGAAGTCAGCGCCGGTGACCTGACCCGCCGGTTGCAGGCGAGCGGGTTGCGGGTACCGGCCCGTCAGCGCCCGGAGAGGCTGCGCAGGGTGCTGCTCCGCCGGTGGAACGAGATGCTGCCCGGGCAGGAGAACCTCGGCCGCGACCTGCTGGACCGTTGGGGAGAACCGCACCGCCACTACCACGGCCCCGGCCACCTGCTGGCTGTCCTGGAGGCGCTGGAACAGCTCACTGCCCCGGCCGGGTCCGTTCCCCGGCCGCGGGCAGTATGGTTGGCGGCGTGGTTCCACGACGCCGTCTACAACGGCCGGCCCGGCGTCGACGAACAGGAATCGGCTGATCTCGCGGCTGCCTGCCTGCCGGCCGCGGGCTGCAGCGGCGAGGAGACGGCCGAAGTGGTCCGGCTGGTTCTGCTCACGGCCACCCATTCGCCCGGCCCGCAGGATCGGACCGGTGCCCTGCTGTGCGACGCCGACCTGTCCGTCCTCGGCGGAACGCCGGCGGAGTACCGCAGCTATGTCCGGGACGTCCGCAAAGACTATGCGCACGTGCCCGACGCCGACTTCGCCGCCGGGCGCACCGCCGTCGTCCGTGGTCTGTTGGCGCTGGATCCGCTCTACCGGACCCCGTCCGCCCGGGAGAAGTGGCTGGAGCATGCCCGGCACAACCTCGCCGCCGAGCTGGAAGCCTGGCACGAGAGGCCCGACTGGCTCGCTGCGGAAAGGGGTTAAAGGCCGCGAGGCGCGGCTCCCGTGACGGGAACCGCGCCTCGCTGAACCGTGGCCTGCTGTCAAGCCGAGGTGGTGGCGGGGAAGCTTAGAAGCCGCCCATGCCGCCCATCTCGTCGCCGCCCGGCATGGCCGGAGCGGCCTTCTCCGGCTTGTCGGCGACAACGGCTTCGGTGGTCAGGAACAGGCCGGCGATGGAGGCCGCGTTCTGCAGGGCAGAGCGGGTCACCTTGACCGGATCGTTCACGCCCGCAGCCAGCAGGTCCTCGTAGACACCGGTGGCGGCGTTCAGGCCGTGGCCGTCGGCCAGGCCGCGGACCTTGTCGGCCACGACGCCCGGCTCCAGGCCGGCGTTGAGTGCGATCTGCTTCAGCGGAGCGTCGATGGCAACCTTGACGATGTTGGCGCCGGTTGCTTCGTCGCCTTCGAGGTTGAGGTTGGCGAACGCCTTGGCGCCGGCCTGGATCAGGGCCACGCCGCCACCGGCGACGATGCCTTCCTCAACGGCAGCCTTCGCGTTGCGGACAGCGTCCTCGATGCGGTGCTTGCGCTCCTTGAGCTCGACCTCGGTTGCGGCACCGGCCTTGATGACTGCAACGCCGCCGGCCAGCTTGGCCAGGCGCTCCTGCAGCTTCTCGCGGTCGTAGTCGGAATCGGAGTTCTCGATCTCGGCACGGATCTGGTTGACGCGCCCGGCGATGGCGTCGGCTTCGCCGGCTCCTTCGACGATGGTGGTCTCGTCCTTGGTGACAACCACCTTGCGGGCCTGGCCCAGCAGGTCCAGGGTGGCGTTCTCCAGCTTGAGGCCGACCTCTTCGGCGATGACCTGGCCGCCGGTCAGGATGGCGATGTCGGCCAGCATGGCCTTGCGGCGGTCACCGAAGCCCGGAGCCTTGACGGCCACGGACTTGAAGGTGCCGCGCATCTTGTTCACGATCAGGGTGGCCAGGGCCTCGGCCTCGACGTCCTCGGCGATGATCAGCAGCGGCTTGCCCGACTGCATGACCTTCTCCAGGATGCCAACCAGGTCCTTCACGTTGGAGATCTTGGAGTTGACGATCAGGATGTACGGATCCTCGAGGACCGTCTCCTGGCGCTCTGCGTCGGTGACGAAGTATGCGGACAGGTAGCCCTTGTCGAAGCGCATGCCTTCGGTGAGCTCAAGCTCCAGGCCGAAGGTGTTGGACTCCTCGACCGTGACGACGCCTTCCTTGCCCACCTTGTCCAGGGCCTCGGCGATCAGCTCGCCGATCTGCGGATCTCCGGCGGAGATCGACGCGGTAGCGGCGATCTGTTCCTTGGTCTCGATTTCCTTGGCGGAAGCGATGAGCTCGGCGGTGACGGCGTCAACAGCCTTCTCGATGCCACGCTTCAGGCTCAGCGGGTCGGCGCCGGCAGCAACGTTGCGCAGGCCTTCCTTGACCAGGGCCTGGGCCAGGACGGTGGCGGTGGTGGTGCCGTCACCGGCGACGTCGTCGGTCTTCTTGGCGACTTCCTTGACCAGCTCGGCGCCGATCTTCTCGTACGGGTCGTCCAGCTCGATCTCCTTGGCGATGGAAACACCATCGTTGGTGATCGTGGGGGCGCCCCACTTCTTCTCGAGCACGACGTTGCGGCCACGCGGGCCGAGGGTTACCTTAACGGCGTCAGCGAGGGTGTTGAGTCCGCGCTCGAGGCCGCGGCGGGCCTCTTCGTCAAATGCAATGATCTTTGCCATAGCGGCTTACGTCCCTTCTGGACAATAGACACTGGACGCAGCTTTTGACGGCTGCTGGCCACCTGCGGTGCCCGCGACGGACGGCTCACGACGACGGCGGATTCGGTACGCCGCGCCGCTCACCTCACCGAGGTGGCGGGTTTCACTCCCTACGGGCTTTCTTAGCAGTCAGCCCGCGAGAGTGCTAACTCAATAATTAGCACTCGCAGGTGTCGAGTGCAAGCTGTTGGGCCTGCCGGATGACGCGCTTCTCCGGCCGAGATCCCCCTGAGCACCCCCGGGCCAACAATCAGGGTGGACCCCCATGGAAACGACAGGCCCCTCCCGCGTAGATTGGCAGGCAAGACAGCGCACGCGAACAATCGGCCCGGCACCGGGCACAGGTCGGAGAACCATGTCTGAATCACCGGACGAGAAGAACACCAGCAACCCCACCGAGCCCCTGGCACCGGGCACCAACCCGACTAGGCCGCTCGGCGGACAGTCGCCGTACGGCGCAGCGGGACAGCAATACCCGCAGCCCGGCCAGCCGGGTTACGGGGCTCCGGGGCAACAGCAGCCGGGCCAGCAGCCCTTCGGCCAGCAACCGTACGGCGCCCCGGGACAGCCATACGCGCAGCCCGGCCAGCCGGGCCAGGGCCAGCCCTACGGGCAGCAGCAGTACTACGGGGCTCCCCCGGGCTACTACTATCCGGAACAGAAGTCCCGGCTGATCGGCGGGCTGCTCGGCATCCTGCTGGGCGGCCTGGGCGTCCACCGGTTCTATCTGGGCCACGTCGCCATCGGCGTGGTGCAGATTGTCGTCACGTTCCTGACGTTTGGTTTCGGCGCCGTCTGGGGGTTCGTCGAGGGCATCATGATCCTGGTCGGGGCAGAGCCGTTCAAGCGCGACGCCCGCGGGATCCCGCTCAAGGAGTAGCCCGACCGGCGCGACGAACCGGCGCGACGAACCGGCGCGACGAAACCGGCGGCGGAGGCACCCCAGCCTCCGCCGCCGTCGTCATTGCGGGTCTGCTACGGGGCGACCCGGACCTCTTCTGCCTGCGGACCCTTCTGGCCCTGGCCGATCTGGAACTCTACGCGCTGCCCCTCATCGAGGGAACGGTAACCATCCATTTGAATAGCGGACCAGTGGACAAAAACATCGGAATTTTCTTCGTCCACGGTGATGAAGCCGTAGCCCTTTTCCGCGTTGAACCATTTGACGGTTCCCAGCGCCATAGCGTTCTCCATACTCAGTAGTTCCAGCCTGCCGTGTACGGTTCAGCGGCAGGATGGTTTCACCTTAACCGCGCAGCGGGGTGAAGTGAGCTACCGCACACTTAAATGTTATTGAGGCGTAACCGAAATTCCGCTTTGAGGCCGCTCCGCATGGGTAATAGGGCTACGGCGCCGCGGGCAGTTGGCGGCCCGGCCGGCGCGCAATCCAGGCGCACGGCCTATTGGGGGCCCGGCCTGGCGAATGCCTTACTGGCAGCCGGGCCCAGCGCCACCTTGGCGGCGCGGCGAGGAGAATGCCTTACTGGCAGCCGGGCCCAGCGCCACCTTGGCGGCGCGGCGAGGAGAATGCCTTACTGGCAGCCGGGCCCAGCGCCACCTTGGCGGCGCGGCGAGGAGAATGCCTTACTGGTAGCCGGGTCCCAGCGCCACGGTGACGTACTGCGAGACGTTGCCGTTTTCCTGCATCGCACTGATGCCCAGCAATTGGCCGAGGGCCCGCGCGTTGGCTTCCTGGCCCGGGTTGTAGAAGATCACCGAGCCGGCGAGCGGGGCACCGCCCCAGTTGTCCACGACCGCGATCGACCAGCCGTCCGCCTGCACCCGCTGCGACACGGTGCCGGCCAGCCCGGTCACGCCGGTGCCGTTGAGGATCATCACCGGGTCCTGCTTGTTGACCGCCGCGGCCTCTTCCGTGGGTTCCTCGGCTGGCTCCTCGGTCGGATCCTCGGTGGGCTCTTCCGTTGCCTCCTCGGTCGGCTTCGCGGCGGCGGTCGCTTCCGGCTCGGCGGTTTCGGTTTCCTGCGCCGTTGGCGTGGGCGAAACGCTGGCAGCGGGGGCGGCCTGGCCGGCGGCCGTGGTCGAAGATCCTCCGCCTCCCAGCAGCGGAAGCACGAAGAACGACAGGGCGCCAACTGCCAGCGCCAGTACCGCGGCCAGGACGATCAGGCCCAGGCCGTTGGACTTCGGCGTCGCCATCCGTGCGCGGTGCACACCGTGGCGGTCTGAAGTTTCAGGGACCTGGTCGAACTCATCCCGGGGGTACTTGCTCATCGCTTTCAGTGCATCCTTGTGGTGGCGAAACGGAAACCGGCCTACCAGGCCGTCCCGGATCTAGGCGTCGGTGCCCAGCCGGCGAGCAGTGCGCGCGCGCTGGCGGGACGTACGTAGTCTACGCAATCTCTTCACCAGCATCGGATCGTGCGCCAACGCATCCTCGGTGTCGATCAACGCATTCAGGATCTGGTAGTAGTGCGTGGCGGACATGTCGAACAGTTCGCGGATGGCCTGTTCCTTGGCTCCGGCGTACTTCCACCACTGCCGCTCCAGAGCCAGCATGCGCTGGTCGCGTTCGCTCAGCGGGCTGGCGTCGTCAACCTCGGCCTCGAGTGAAAAGGCACTGGCCTCGGCCGAACCCGCCACAACACACCTGCGCTTCCTAGTACTTGCTGACAGCAATCAATACCTCCCCCATGATAAAGGCGAATCACAGGCATGTCATTCACCGCCCCGGGCCGGTCCCGGCCCGGCGGGCGGCGTGCGCGACCGGATTGCCTGCCGGCGGGTGGTTTCCGCAAAGATGGAACTGTGAACTACGACGACGGTGCCCTCTTTCCGCTGCCAGCCCACCCGCCCGCCGCGGACCTTGGCGCCCCGTACCCGTTTGCCTCGCCCCGGGAGCTCTCCGCCGTGATTCATCCCGAGTGGGCCGAGGTTCTTGCTCCCGCCGAACCCCTGCTCTGGGACCTGGCCGCCTACCTCGACGGCGAGCGCGCCGCCGGAAAAACCTTGCTGCCCGCGCCGGCCAACGTGTTGCGGGCATTCCAGCGCCCGCTGTCCAAGGTCAAGGTCCTGATCGTCGGCCAGGACCCCTATCCCACGCCGGGACACTCGATCGGACTGGCCTTCGCCGTCGAACGGCACGTGCGTCCGCTGCCGCGCAGCCTGGCCAACATCTACCGGGAACTGCAGATGGACCTGGGCATCCGGCCGCCCCAGCACGGAGACCTGAGCGCCTGGAGCGACCAAGGCGTGCTGATGCTTAACCGCGCGCTGACCGTAGAGGAGGGCAAGGCCGGCTCCCACCGCAACAAGGGGTGGGAGCAGGTCACCGAACTCGCGGTCCGGGCGCTGGCCCAGCGCGGCGGCCCACTGGTGGCACTGCTCTGGGGCCGCGAAGCCCAGCAGTTGGCTCCGGTACTGGAGCAGGTGCCGCGGATCGAGACCGTGCACCCCAGCCCCCTGTCGGCCTCCCGCGGATTCTTTGGGTCGCGGCCCTTCAGCCGGGTTAACGAATTGCTGGCCGCCCAAGGCGCCGAACCGGTGCACTGGGAGCTGCGCTGAGCCGCGTCGTGCAGCCGGGCCTGAGCCGCGTCGTGCAGCCGGGCGACGTGGGCTGCCGGCTGGCAGACGCCGGAACGTTTTGTCCATGTTTTGCGCGCAGCTCCGGCGTCGCCGCAGGTCAAGGCCTTAACGGTTTCCAAGACATGGACAGTTTCGGCCAAACGTGGACAGCCGGGACCTTGCCCGGACCGCTGAGGCCAAGGGGTTCGCGGTGGGGGTCCGTGCGTTCCTGGGCGCGCGTGTGACCTTTAACATCCGCAAATTGGGATTACCCGACCGGTGGATTAGGTTCTCCTCAGTAGCAGTTTCCCTTCGTCAGGAGTAGTGCAGGATGCAGACACAACCGGCAGCAGCCCCGGCCCGTGCGGGACGGAGCGCTCGGCCGCCGCGGGTGCAGACGAATCTCCAGGTGACGCGCACCGAGTGGATTTCACAGCACATGGTCCGGGTCTACGCCGGCGGCGAGGCGTTCGATTCGTTCGCCGAACGGTTTGCCGCCAAGGACGCCACCGACCAGTACATCAAGATCATCTTCCTGGACCCCGCGCTCGATGTGGAACTCCCGGTCAACGTCGCGGAGCTGAAGGAAACCCTTCCGGCCGACAAGCTGCCCGTCACCCGCACCTACACCGTGCGCCGGCTGGACCGCGACACCCGCGAAGTCGTGGTCGACTTTGTGGTCCACGGCGACGAAGGCCTCGCCGGACCCTGGGCCGCGCAGGCCAAGCCGGGCGACTGGATGATGTTCAACGGCCCCGGTGGCGCGTACCGGCCCGATCCCGACGCCGACTGGTACCTTTTGGCCGGCGACGACGCGGCGCTGCCGGCAGTTGCCGCCGCCATTGAGGCACTGGCTCCGGACGCGCGCGGCCATGCCTTCCTGGAAGTGGATTCCGAGGCGGACGTGCAGGAGCTGGGCGCTCCGGCCAACCTGGAAATCCACTGGCTGTTCCGGCGCGGCCAAACGCCCGGGACCGCTACCCTGCTGCGCGACGCCATAGCCGGCCTGGACTGGCCCGACGGCCGCGTGGATGCATTCGTCCACGGCGAGCGCGACGAGGTGAAGTCCCTGCGCGATGTCCTGTTCAAGGACCACGGGTTGTCCCGCGACCAGGTCTCCATCTCGGGTTACTGGGCCTACGGCCGGGCCGAAGACGCCTTCCAGGCGGAGAAGCGCACGCCGGCGGGCCAGATCTTCCCGGAGAACTACCCGGCCTGAGCCGGGATCGCCGGGGGCTTTCTGCAACGATCCACCGGCGGACGGCGCCCACCGGGCGCCCATCCCCGACGCCCACCCCGGCCCCCGGTGCAGGGCAACCCATCCCGCACCCGGTGGATCCGGCGTCCTTAGCGGCGCCGGGCCCGCCGGTTTTCGTTCGAGCCCAGCCCCTTGGTGAACGGCCGGGCCAGGTTGTCGCCGAGCACGGTACCGCCGGCGATGGCCAGGATCACCGTCAGCGCACCGAACAGCCCCAGGATGCCGTTGAACGGCGCCTCCGAATTGACGGTCAGCTCGAAGATGGACCGGAACACGGACAGCCCGGGCAGCAGGAACAGCACGGCCGGCACCGCCACCACCAGCTGCGGCGAGCCCATCCGCAGGCCCACGATGCGCCCGAGGAACCCGATCACCACCGCCCCGACGGCGGGGCCGATCCGGTCGCCGATCCCCGCCCACACCGCGAGATCGTAGATCAACAGCCCGACCAGCCCGACGGCGGCCGTGGGCAGCAGCATGTTCAGCTTGGTCTGCTCGGTCATGCTGAGGGCAATGGTTGACACGACGAGCAGCAGCGCCCGCACCACGTAGGGGTACTGGCCCTGGCCCTCCACAAAGACTTCGGGCAGGCTGACGCCGAGCATCGAGCCGCCCACCAGCCCCACGGCGACGCCGGCGGCAATCGCAGCGAAGGTAAAGAAGGCCGAGAGATAGCGTCCCGACGCGGTGACCGGGAAGCCGTTGATCGCATCCTGGGTGGCGGAGACCAGCCGACCGGTCGGCAGGAGGAACAGGATGCCGCCGGCAATCACCAGCGACGGGCTCATCGGCACGTGCAGCGTCCAGAACAGCAGCGCCATGACGGTGGCCAGGCAGGCGCCGATGCCGGTGATGAAGAAGTCCGGCATCCGCCATTTGCTCAGCTTCCGCCCGACCAAACCCATCAGCACGGTGGAGATGCCGCCCACCAGGGCCGCGAAGACGCTGCCGCCGAGGAAGGCAATGATGAAGCCGGAGAACACGCCGCCGGCCGCGATGGCCATCCACCGGGCGAAGGGCTTGGGGCGCGAGGTGATCTCCTGCAGCCGTTCCTTCGCCTCGCTGCGCCCCACCCCGCCGTTGACGATGTCGGTGACCAGTTCGTGCACCAGGGACAGGCCGGCGTAGTTGTTGGTCCAGGACCGCACCACCCGCATCACGGTAATGGGAATCGTGTCCGGTTTGGCGTAGTTGATCACCACGGACTGGTTGGTGATGTCCACGTCGATGTCGCTGAGCCCGAAGGCCGCGGTCACGGCGATGATGCTGGTTTCCACCTCCAGCGCGCCGGCCCCGTAGCGGAACATGGTTTCCGCCACGTCCAGGGCAAAGTCCAGCGTGATGCGGGCGGAGGCATCGACCCCGGCCGTCTGGATCATCGGGTTCGCGTAGGGGCTGCCGGCCAGCCTCTCGACGATGCTCATCGGCGCGGTGGGCGGCGCCTCGCCCTGCACGAGCTTGCGCAGCATCCGTCGGGCCGCCGCGTTCGAGCGCGA
>NZ_JBNHGF010000078.1:0-9832 GCF_059091005.1 Arthrobacter sp. Y3223164 | reverse complement strand
CCACGCCTCCGGACTGGGGGAGCGGCTGCGCGCGGAGCTGGCCGGCCTGGAACACGTCGCCGAGGTCCGCGGCGAGGGCTTGCTGATCGGGATCGACCTGGATGCCGACATCGCCGCTGCCGCGGTGGCCGCCGCCCTGGAAGCCGGCTTCATCATCAACAACCCCGGCCCGCGCACGCTGCGGCTGGCCCCGCCGCTGATCCTGACCGCCGAAGAGGCCGCCCGGTTCACCGCCGCGCTGCCGGACATCCTGACCACCGCGGCTGCCCTGGCCGCCGCCACCAGCAAGGACGCATCATGACCCGCCACTTCCTGAAGGACACCGACCTCAGCCCGGCCGAACAGGCGGAAGTGCTGCAGTTGGCCGCCGACATGAAGCGGTCCCCCTACCGCTACCAGCCGTATGCCGGCGACGGGGCGGGACGTAAGACCGTGGCCGTGATCTTTGACAAGACCTCCACGCGCACCCGGGTGTCCTTCGCCGCCGGGATCGCCGACCTGGGCGGGGTGCCGCTCGTCATCAATCCCGGCGAATCGCAGCTGGGACACAAAGAGTCCGTCTCCGACACCATCAAGGTGTTGGAACGGATGGTCTCGACGGTCGTCTGGCGGACCTACGCCCATGCCGGGTTGGAGGAGATGGCGGCGCTGTCCCGTGTGCCGGTCATCAACTCGCTCTCCGACGACTACCACCCCTGCCAATTGCTGGCCGACCTGCTGACGGTGCAGGAACACAAAGGCAAGCTGGCCGGACTCACCATGACCTATCTGGGCGATGCGGCCAACAACATGGCCAACTCGTACCTGCTCGCGGGAGCGACGGCGGGGATGCACGTGCGGATCGCCGGACCCGCCGGGCACCTCCCGGCGGCTTCGGTCGTGGCGGAAGCCGAAGCACGCGCCGCCGAAACCGGCGGCTCGGTTCTGGTCACCACGGATCCCGCCAAGGCGCTGGCGGAGGCCGACGTCGTCGCCACGGACACGTGGGTCTCGATGGGGCAGGAAGAGGAGAAGGCGGAGCGGCTGGAACTGTTCAAGGACTACGCCGTGGACCAGGCGGCCCTGAAGCTGGCAGCCGACGACGCCGTCGTGCTGCACTGCCTGCCCGCCTACCGCGGTTACGAGATCGCCGCCGAGGTCATCGACGGCCCCCAGTCGGTGGTGTGGGACGAGGCGGAGAACCGGCTGCACGCCCAGAAGGCGCTGATGGCATGGCTGATGGACCGGTCGTCGCTGGCTCCACTGGCCGGGAGCTGACGGCGGTGAACACGATGCCGGCCACCAAGACCGCCCGTCAGGCCAAGATCACCGCGATCCTCACCGGCGAGTCGGTGCGCTCGCAGGCGGAACTGGCCGCCCGGCTGGCGGACGAGGGTGTCCAGGTAACCCAGGCCACGCTGTCGCGGGACCTGGTGGAACTGGGTGCGGTACGGGTGCGCGGCCAGGACGGCGGGCTGATCTATGCGGTGCCCGGCGAGGGCGGGGAACGCACGCCGCAGAGCGGTGTCACCCAGGAGATCCTGGACGCCCGGCTGGCCAGGCTCTGTGCCGACCTGCTGGTCACCGCCGAGGCCTCCGCAAACCTGGTGGTCCTGCGGACACCGCCGGGGGCGGCCAACTTCCTGGCGCTGGCCATCGACCACTCGGTCATGCCGTCGGTTCTGGGCACAATTGCGGGCGACGACACCGTTCTGCTGGTGACTCGGGATCCGGCCGGCGGAGCGGCGCTCGCCGCACGGTTCCTGCAGTTCGCCGACGAATCCTCGCGCAACGCCTGAACCCCATAACCTAGTCGCAGCAGTAGCAGCAGCGGCGGACGCCGGCGCGGAAGCCGGCACAACGAGCCATCTCCGCCGGCCGGCACGGCCGGGTGCGGAACCGTCACCAGGGCAACCTGGCGGAAAGGGAAGACACAACGTGACGCAGGAACCGAAGAGCCCCACCGGACACACCAACGAAGGCGCCCTCTGGGGCGGCCGCTTCGCCGGCGGCCCGGCCGATGCCCTGGCCGCGCTGAGCAAGTCCACGCATTTCGACTGGCGCCTGGCACAGTACGACATCGCAGGTTCCCGTGCCCACGCCAAGGTCCTGCACCAGGCCGGATTGCTCGACGACGCCGAACTGCAAGGCATGCTCGCCGCCCTGGACCGGCTCGACGACGACGTGCGGTCGGGCGCGTACGTGGCGGCCGAGTCGGACGAGGACGTGCACGGTTCCCTGGAGCGCGGGCTGATCGAACGGGCCGGCGCCCAGCTGGGCGGAAAACTTCGGGCCGGACGGTCCCGCAACGACCAGATCGCCACCTTGGGCAGGATGTACCTGCGCGACCACGCACGGATCATCGCGGGGGGAGTGCTGGCAACCATCGATGCGCTGCTCACCCAGGCCCGCCGGTATCCGGAGGTTGCCATGCCGGGCCGCACCCACCTTCAGCACGCGCAGCCGGTGCTGCTGTCCCATCACCTGCTGGCCCACGCCTGGGCGCTGCTGCGGGACGTCCAGCGGCTGGCGGACTGGGACAAGCGGGCCGCCGTCTCTCCCTACGGCTCCGGTGCCCTGGCCGGTTCCTCGCTCGGCCTGGATCCCAACGCCGTCGCGGCGGACCTCGGCTTTGACTCCGCAACCTGGAACTCGATCGACGGAACTGCCGCGCGGGACGTCTTTGCCGAATTCAGCTGGGTCGCGGCCATGATCGGCGTGGACCTGTCCCGGATATCGGAAGAAGTCATCCTGTGGGCCACCAAGGAATTTTCCTTCGTGACGCTGGACGATGCCTATTCCACGGGCTCCTCGATCATGCCGCAGAAGAAGAATCCGGACGTCGCGGAATTGGCCCGCGGCAAGGCCGGCCGGCTGATCGGCGACCTGACGGGGCTCTTGGCCACGCTCAAGGGCCTGCCGCTGGCCTACAACCGTGACCTGCAGGAAGACAAGGAACCGGTCTTTGACGCGGCAGACACCCTGGAGCTGCTGCTGCCCGCCGTCGCCGGCATGATCGAAACCCTTGTCTTCAATACCGAGCGGCTGGAGGAGCTGGCCCCGCAAGGCTTCGCGCTCGCCACCGACATCGCCGAATGGCTGGTCCGTCAGGGCATTCCATTCCGGGAAGCTCACGAGCTGTCCGGTGCCGCCGTAAGACAGGCCGAAAGCCGCGGAGTTGAACTCTGGGACCTGACGGACGAGGAATTCGCGGCTATTTCCCCGCAGCTGACTCCACAGGTGCGTGAAGTGCTCACGGTCGAAGGTTCGCTGGCCAGCCGCAGTTCGCAGGGCGGCACCGCCCCGACCGCCGTGGCCGCCCAGATCGCGGCGCTTGAGGCAGCGCTGGACGGCGCACGCGGCTACGTCTCCGGCGGCCGCCCCTGAGCCGTCCGCACCCCGGCACGGGTAAGTTACCGGCCGGTAGCAAATAGTGCTGCGGTAGTTTGTGAAGCGACGGGTCGAGAGCCACTGAGCCGAGGGAGCGAGCATGTCGACGCTGAGCCAGGACGAGGAAAAGCTGGTGCCGGAGGGTCGGATCGAGCGGGTTGACGGGGACTACGTCCTGGCCTTCGACCGACAGCTCGATTACCCGCGCAGCTACATCTGGAGCCTTCTGGCGGAAAAGGACAACGTCGCTAAATGGCTCGGGACGCTGGACGCCGACTGGCAGCTGGGCCATACCTATGAGCTGGATCTGGGCGGCGGCACCACCAGCGGTACGGTCCTGCAGCTGAATCCGCCGCTCAGCCTGCAGATCAGCTGGGAGGATGAGCTGGGGCAGGAAGCGGTCATCGAATGGCGGGTGCTGGAGAGCGACGGCGGTACCTTGCTGCAGTTCCGCTCGCGCGCCGAGGGGCCGGACTTCCTGACCGAAGGCAGCGCGGGCTGGCAAACAATCCTGGACGCACTCGCCGCCGTCGCTGGCGGGCGGCCGTCAAACCCGGAGCCCGGTCGATGGGCACGGCTGCGCGAGGCCTATGCCCGCCACTTCCGGCTCTCGCACTCGATGGGCACCGCCCAAAAGGATTCGGGCCGCACAAGCCTGCGTTTCGAACGGTTGCTCGACGCCGCCGCAACGGAGGTCTGGGCGGCCCTGACCGAGCCGGATCTGTTCGGCAAGTGGCTGGGCCCCGGCCGCGTGGAGCTGCAGACCGGCGGCGCCGTCGAATTCACCCTGCCGGAACGGACGGTTGAGGGGGACGTTGAGTATGTGCTCGCCGGCAGCCGTCTCGACTACACCTGGACCGCTCCGGAGGGCAGCGGAACCGTGCACTGGATGCTGGAACCGGCCGACGGCAAGACCCGCCTGCTGCTGGTGCACAACATCGGGCGAGAGATATCGCCCGAAGCCCTAATGGCCCGCTGGCACGCGCGGCTGGATGCCCTCGCCACGGTGCTGGGCGGCGGCCATGTGCATGATTCGGCCCACCGGCTCGAAGCCCTGACGCGCTTCTACCAGCGGGTGCAGCCGGCCTAGTGGACGCAGCGTTACTTCACTGGCTTGCCCGGCCCGCCGTGGACGTTGCTCCGGGGCTGCTCGGCGCCCGCCTGACACACACCACGCCCGAGGGAACAGTAGCCGTACGGCTCACCGAGGTAGAGGCCTACATGGGCGAGCACGACCCGGGATCGCATGGCTTCCGCGGCCCGACAAACCGCAACAAGGCGATGTTCGGCCCGCCGGGCCACATCTATGTCTACTTCACCTATGGCATGCACCATTGCGTGAATATCGTGTGCGGCCATGACGGCCAGGCCACCGGGGCCCTGCTCCGCGCCGGTGAAATCACCCAAGGCCTTGACCTTGCCCGAAGCCGGCGTGCTTCGGCCAAAAACGATGCGGAACTGGCACGGGGGCCGGCCCGGCTGGCCACTGCCCTGGGGCTGACGCTTGCCGACAACGGCAGGGCCTTCGCCCAGGGGGAACTGGAACTCGCACGGCCGGCAGTCCGGGCCTCCCATCAGCATGTGCGGACCGGGCCGCGGGTGGGCGTGAGCGGCGAGGGCGGCACCGCGGCCTACCCATGGCGTTTCTGGCTTGAAGGGGACCCGACGGTCTCGCAGTACCGGGCCGCGAAGCCGCGCCGACGCGCCGGCAGCGGGTAGGGTAGACGGGTGAATGAACGTCCCCGCGAATCAGTTGAAGCCATGGTCAACCGTCTTTCTGAAACGGTTCGGGACTATCCGAAGCCAGGGATCATCTTCCGGGACCTTACTCCCGTATTTGCCGACGGCGAGGCGCTGCACGCCTTGGTGCATGCCCTAATCGACCCGTTCGAGGGCCAATTCGACGCCGTCGCCGGTGTCGAGGCCCGCGGCTTCCTGCTGTCGGCCGCGGCCGCGTATGCCTCGGGCACCGGCGTCATCACCGTGCGCAAGAAAGGCAAACTGCCGCGCAGGACGATTTCCGAAGATTACTCGTTGGAGTACGGCACGGCGACGTTGGAGATCCATGCCGATGAACTGGTGCCGGGTTCGCGCGTCCTGATCCTGGACGATGTGCTGGCCACCGGCGGGACCCTCGGCGCGGCGTGCCGCCTCTTCGAACGGGCAGGGGTGCAGGTTGCCGGATTCGGCGTGGTCCTCGAGCTCTCGGCCCTGCGGGGCAGGTCTGCCCTGACCGGACACCGCATCCGCTCGCTGGTGCGTGAATAACCCCGGCCATTGCGTCCCTGGCGAAAGGGCGCGTGCCCGCCCGACCGCGGTCCTTCCTGCGGGAGAAAATTTGGCGCGCCGGTAGTAGAATGGACGGTCTGCCTTTTGGGGAGGGAACACGTATGCCTGAATCGCCTTCGGCCCATGCCGAGCTAGAACTTGAGCGCGCCTATGTGGCGGGGCTGTACCGCCGGCTGGAAGAACTGCGCGCCGAGAAACAGGAACAGTTGGCCCGCGTCCGCAGCAGCGGCGCCGTGGGAAGCATGCAGAACATTTCCGAGCGCGACGCTTTTGCCACCATGTACGAAGACCGGCTGGCTCAACTGAACGCCGTGGACGACCGGTTGGTGTTCGGCAGACTCGATCTGGACGACGGCGACCGCCGCTACATTGGGCGCATCGGACTCAGCACGGCAGACCTGCAGCAGTTGATGGTGGACTGGCGGGCTCCCGAAGCCGGGGCGTTCTACCAGGCCACGGCTTTCGAACGGCTGGGAGTTCGGCGGCGCCGGCACCTGATTTTGCAGGGGCACCAGGTCAAGGGCATCGAAGACGATGTGCTGGATCCGACGATGCTCTCCGAGGACGGGGTCCTGCAGGGCGAAGGGGCCCTGTTGGCGGCGCTGAATTCGAAGCGGACCGGAGCCATGTCCGACATTGTCGGCACCATCCAGGCCGAACAGGACCGCATCATCAGGGCCCCGATGCCGGGGATCCTCGTGGTGCAGGGCGGTCCCGGTACGGGCAAGACCGCCGTCGCCCTGCACCGGGCGGCCTATCTGTTGTATTCGCACCGCGAACGGCTGAAGTCCGCCGGCGTGCTGCTGGTGGGGCCGTCGAACTCTTTCATGAAGTACATCGAGCGGGTGCTTCCCTCGCTGGGCGAGACCGGAGTGGTGATGTCCACCCTGGGCGGGCTGATGCCCGGCGTACGGGCCGTGTCCGAGAGCAACCCGGCCGTGGCCGAGATCAAAGGCCGCCTGGCCATGGCCGGCGTCGTGGCCAACGCAGTGGCCAACCGGCAGAGGCTTCCGGCGGAACCGCGCAGGCTCAACGTCGAAGGCACCATGCTGACGCTGACACCGCGCCAAGTGGCACGGGCCCGCGACCGGGCACGGGCGACCGGCAAACCACACAACGCGGCCCGGGTAACGTTCGTGAAGATCCTGCTGCGCGAACTGGCGGACCAGCTGGGGGAGGCGCTGGAGAAATCGTCCGGACCGGGAAACAACGCGGACCGTGCCTATCTGATCGAAGACGTGCGCACCTCCCGCGATGTCAGGGTGGCGCTTAACCTGTGCTGGATGCCGCTGACCCCGGAGCAGTTGGTCAGGGAACTGCTCAGCAAGCCGGCCCATCTCGAGGCGGCCGCTCCCGATCTGACGGAGGCCGAGCGCAAGCTGCTGCTGCGCCCCGCGGATGCGCCGTGGACGGAAGCCGATGTGCCGTTGCTGGATGAGGCCGCGGAGCTGCTCGGGGACATGGATGCCTCGGCCGGGCGTGACAAGGCCCAGCGGGATGCAGACCGCGCCCGCGACGTCGCCAATGCGGAACAATCGCTGCGGAACGTCGACCAGATGCTGCGCGACATCGGGATCGACGGCGTCGTCAGCGCCGAGGATCTGGCCGGTTACAACCAGGCGCAGCAGACCCGCTTCACCGCTGCCGAACGGGCCGCCGTCGACCGCACCTGGGCCTTTGGCCACATTGTGGTTGACGAGGCGCAGGAGTTGTCGGCCATGCAGTGGCGGCTGCTGATGCGCCGCTGCCCGCTAAAGTCGTTCACCGTCGTCGGCGATATCGCCCAGACGAGTTCGCCCGCCGGCGCGGAATCGTGGCAGCAGGCGCTCGAGCCGTTCGCCGGCGACCGCTGGCAGCTTGAAGAACTAACCGTGAATTACCGCACGCCCTCCCAGATTGCGCAGGCCGCCGTCCGGATGGCCAACGCAGCGGGCCTGGTCGTGACGGCTCCGAAGGCGGTGCGCGACGGCCGCTGGTCGCCGGTCGTGGACCGGGTGCCGGAGGGTCGCATGGTCGAACGGCTTTTGGAGGTCATGCCCGAGGAGCTTGCCGCCGCCGACGGCGGTCTGTTGGCTGTTATTGCCTCCGACCACCGCCTGCCGGACGTCCGGAGTGCGCTGGCCGCGGCCTACGGGGCACGCGTGGGCGGCGGTGCCGGCGGGATGGAACAGGACATCAGCGTGCTGGGTCCGCAGGAGGCCAAGGGCCTGGAGTTCGATGCCGTCGTCGTGCTTGAGCCGGGTGAGCTGCTGCACCGGGTCGGCGGCCGCGTCGGGGATCTTTATGTTGCCATGACCCGTCCGACCCAGCGGCTCCGGCTGCTGGCCGAAGGCGACGTCCCCGAGGGCATCGAAGGCTGATAATTTGGTATCCGTGAATAATACGTTTCTGGCTTCCCAACGCAACGACCCTGGTTTTGCCAATGTGTGGCAGGAACTGAAGTGGCGCGGCCTTGTCCATGTTTCGACCGATGAAGCCGAACTGGAGAAGCTGCTGGCGGGGGACCCGATCACGTATTACTGCGGCTTCGACCCCACCGCACCCAGCCTTCACCTGGGCAACCTGGTCCAGCTGCTGACCATGCGCCGGCTTCAGCTGGCGGGGCACAAGCCGCTGGGCCTTGTAGGTGGCTCCACCGGGCTGGTCGGCGATCCCCGACCTACCGCCGAGCGCACCATGAACACCAAGGAAACCGTCGCCGAATGGGTGGACCGCCTGCAGGGACAGGTGCAGCGCTTCCTGGACTTCGACGGTACGAACGCCGCGCGGATGGTCAACAATCTGGACTGGACGGCGCCACTGAGTGTCTTGGACTTCCTGCGCGACATCGGCAAGCACTTCCGCGTGGGGACGATGGTCAAGAAGGACATCGTCGCGTCCCGGCTGAACTCGGACGAGGGGATCAGCTACGCCGAATTCAGCTACCAGATCCTGCAGGGCATGGATTACCTGGAGCTGTACCGGCAGTACGGCTGCATCTTGCAGACCGGCGGATCCGACCAGTGGGGCAACCTCACCAGCGGCATCGAGTTGATCCGCAAGGTGGAGGGCCAGTCTGTCCACGCCGTCGGCACGCCGCTGATCACTAACTCCGACGGAACCAAGTTCGGCAAGAGCGAGGGCAATGCCATCTGGCTGGATGCGGACATGTGCAGCCCCTACGCCATGTACCAGTTCTGGCTCAACACTGCCGACGCGGACGTGGTGCAGCGGCTCAAGGTCTTTACCTTCCGTTCCCGCGAGGAGATCGAAGCGCTTGAGCGCGCAGTAGCCGAACGGCCGCATGCCCGTGAGGCACAGCGTGCGTTGGCCTACGACGTGACGTCGATTGTGCACGGCCCCGCAGCCACCGAGAAGGTGATCGCCGCGTCCTCGGCACTGTTCGGGCAGGGCGACCTGGCCGAGTTGGACGAGGCGACTCTTGTCGCCGCCACTGCCGAGCTGCCCAGCGCTGTGACCGGTGCAGCTACCACCGGCATCATCGACCTGTTGGTCCAGTCCGGCCTGGCCGCCAGCAATTCCGCGGCACGACGGACCGTAGCCGAGGGCGGTGCCTACGTTAACAACCAGAAGATTACCGATCCGGACGCCGCAGTCGGGAGCGAGCAGTTGCTGCATGGCAAATACCTGTTGATGCGCCGCGGCAAGCGCACGCTCGCCATGGTCGAAGTGTCTGCCTGAATCCACGGGCGTTCGCACGTCAGCCGGCCACGTCGAAGGGCCCGCAGTCCCCCTGGTCAGGGGAGGCCGCGGGCCCTTCGGCATCAGTGGCGGGCATCACCCGCCGGCGATTTGCGGGCCCGTCCGGTGCCGTGTAATGTTTTCTGAGTCGCCGCCGCTGGTTGTGAAACAGCCGGCCGGAACGCGACAAGCCCCTTCGATAAAAAGACAGCGACTGTCATGCGCCCGGGTGCGCAGGCAAATTAGCTGGGTTTTTGTGATGGGTTCCTTTTCTCGAGGTAAATGAAGCGGAAACGCGGATTTGACAGAAAGAAAAGGAATGAAATAAAGTAGAAACATCGCAGCGAAGAAAAGCAAAGCGAATTTCGGAAGAAATTGTTTTGGGAAGTATTCGTTTGCTCCTGTTGTTTGAGAACTCAATAGTGTGCCAAGTTTGTTGATACCAATTATTTATTGGTTGAAAGTGCCGTGGCGTGCCGCCCCTGTGGTGTGT
>NZ_JBNHGF010000077.1:0-9863 GCF_059091005.1 Arthrobacter sp. Y3223164 | reverse complement strand
GGCGCGCCTGCAGCAGCAGGAGCGGGACCAGCAGCAGCTCGACGGCCAGGCGCCCGGGCTGGGTTTGCGAATCGTAGGCCTGCCGAACCCGCTGGCCCACGAAGTGCCGGAAGGTGGGCGGCAGCCGCCGGACGTAGATGCCGTCGGCCCGGACCTGGCGTCCGCCCGCGGCCTGGACCGTGCGGATCAGTTCCAGGTTCTCGAACAACACGTCGCCGCGGTAGCCGCCGGTCCTCAGCAGCAGCGAGCGGCGGACGCCGAGCGTGCCCGGGTAGTCGGACGCGAACGCCCGGTTCAGCAGGGACCGCGCGGTGTCCCAGCGGGCATGCCACGGCAGCGGGTCGAAGTAGTTCTGCGGGCGCACCAGTTCGGCCTGCGCCAGCAATTCCGCGACGGCGGCAAGGCTCTCCGGGGTGTACCGCACGTCGTCGTCGGCAATGATGACCCGGTCATGCCGCGCCTGCCGCAATCCGGTGAGCACCCCCTGGACTTTCCCGTTGGGCGTGGCCGGTCCGTCCGGGCGGAGATGCTGCACCCGCCGCTGCCAGAGCCGGTGATGCCGTTCGAACACGGGATCGGCGGATCCGTCCACCACGGTGATGTCCACCCAGGCAGGCAGCGACATGAGGTACGCAGTCAGCTCGGCGTCACCAGCGCCGTCCTGCCATTTCAGCGGCAGGACATATTCGATGCTCACACCGATGCGCCGGCGGCGACCGGCGCCTCTTGGCCCGGATCGAGCGGCTGGCGCAGCGCCGACCTGCCGGCATTCCACGCGTCCAGCTGCCAACCGCCGGCGAGTCCGTCCAGATAGCAGGCGCTGCCGGCACCGAAGAAGACGTCCGCGGCGAGCGTGGGGTCCTCGGCGATCAGCCCGCCGGCGAGATCCCGTCCGGCGATCTGTTCATGTACTGCGTCCGCTTCAACATGCTCGTCGAAGTACTCGGCCACCTCGCCGTCGAAGCCCAGCCGGCGGAAGCCGCGGGCGTATTTTCCGTTCGGGATGGAGGAAGTCATTTCGTAGATGGCCAGATGCCCGCAGATGGCTCCGCGCAGCCTCCGCTGGAGCCCGAACATGGACATGGCGTTGACCGACGCCAGCGTGATGGCCGGAACCGAGTCCACATATGCGCCGAAGGTCGGATTAAGGCCCAGCCCCTGCATGGTGCGCGCGAACAGCTGCGAGTGCATCCGCCCGGGCTTTCCGCCGCCGTACTCGTCCGCCTGGATCTCCACCATCGCCGACTTCGCCCGCCCGTGCAGGCGCGGAATCGCCCAGGTATGCGGGTCGGCTTCTTTGAGCTGGTACACCGAGCGGAGCACCACAAATTCCTTCGCCTGCTCCAGCGTGGCCTCGCGCGCCATGAATCCGGAGACGCTCGGCCCGCCGTCGTCGGCTGCCATCTCGAACAGCCGGTCCGCCACGGCCTGCGCCGTCAGCCGCTCCGGCACCGCCACGGACACCGACTCCCGCAGCCTCGCTTCCAGGTCTTGCTCAATCTTCGCGCGGACCTGCAGCAGCGGCAGATTCCACTCCCACCGGTCGTTCACTCCGTCCAACCCGCCGTAGTGCAGTTCGTACAGGCAGAACAGTGCCAGCTGCAGATCGTCGTCGAACAGGATGTCCGCCGTTGCGGCCAATGCGTGCTCTGTTGCGTCCTGCACCTGCGGCAGGGCGTCCGGAACGTCGTTGCGCTGCAGCGCGGCCAGCAGTGTTTCACTGACAGGACCCCGGGGATGTGGAAGCTTCACGGCGTCTCCTTATGTAGCCCGCGCATGGCGTTATGTACCGCCCTCGGCGGCGATCTGTTGATCTCAAGTGCATCCCGGCGGCCGCGGGACGTCAAGGCCCCGCCCGGCCGCTGACCCGCAGCGCGCAGCAGGAACGTCCCCCGCCGCTTGGCTTCACTTCCCAGCGGTGGCAAGGTGGGAAGAGTCCGAACATCCCCGTAGGAAGGACGGAAGACATGCCCGAAATTGCCGGCAAAAAGGTCCTGGTAGCGGTGAGTAACCGCGGCGTCGAACAGGACGAACTGAAAATCCCGGTCGAAAAACTGCGCGCGGCCGGGGTCGACGTCACGATCGCGGCACCCGAAGCCGGCGACGTGGAAACCCTGGTCGGGGACTGGGACCGGGGCGAAAAAATCCCGGTGGACAAGTCTTTGCCGGATGTTTCCGACGGCGACTACGACCTGCTGGTCCTGCCCGGCGGGACCCTGAACGCGGACCAGTTGCGCCTGGACCCGGACGCCCAGGGCATCGTGCGGTCCTTCTCCGAATCCGGCCGGCCGATCGCCGCCATCTGCCACGGACCGTGGCTCCTGGTCGAAACCGGGCGCACCCGCGGCAAGACCCTCACCTCCTACGTCTCGCTCAAGGCGGACATCATGAATTCCGGCGGCCACTGGGACGACGAACCCGTGGTGATCGACCGCGAGCACGGCTGGACCCTGGTCACGTCCCGCAACCCGGGCGATCTGGACCAGTTCGTGGCCGCCGTCATGGACGTCCTGGCCGAAACCACTTGAGCCCGGACGTTACGCCCGTGCAGCCCCCTTCCGCGCCGCCCGTGCCGGCCCCGCAGAAGGGAACCGGCCCCATCGCAGACATGGATGCACGCCTGCCCTTGGCTTGGCCGGAGGTCACGCCGGCGCAGGGCAGCGTGGTGCTGCGCCAATTCCGCAGCGATGACGCCCATCTGGCGTTGGAGTTGGCCCGGGATCCGTACATCCCGCTAATCAGTTCCATCCCTTCGCCGTGCCGGGAGGACGACGCCGTGGAGTGGATCCTGCGCCAGAACGGCCGGTTCACCTCCGGCGCCGGGTACTCCTTCGCGGTGGCGGACGCGGAGTCGGATCGGGCGGTCGGCCAGATCGGACTGTGGCTGACCTACCTGCCGGAAGGCCGGTCCACCGCCGGCTACCTGATGGGCCCGGCACACCGGGGGCAGGGCCGGGCGGCGGATGCGCTCGCGGCGCTCGCGACCTTCGCCTGGACCATCCCGGAACTGCACCGGCTGGAGCTTTACATCGAGCCCTGGAACAACGCCTCGATCCGGACCGCCGAATCCGCGGGTTTCGGCCGCGAGGGCCTGCTGCGCAGCTACCAAACCATCGGCGGCGTGCGCCGGGACATGCTGCTCTATGCCGCCATCCGCCCGCAGGCCTAACCCATTCCCGTATATTCCGGGCAGCTATACCATGTTGCCGTGCCGACGCACCGGGTGCGTTATGCCAGGACCCGCACCTGCGAAAACTGAAGGGTATGACGGGCCGGCGGCGCTTGGCCGCCAGCCTGCCGGTTTCTGTCACAGGAGTGTGAGCCATGAGCGATTTGTTGAGGTGGCCGCCGTTCGAGCGCCGCTCGCCCTTCGAATTGGCGGAGCCGTTCCGCCGCTTCTTCGAAGGTGAACAGGAAAAATCCATGATCCGGGTGGAGGAGGAAATCAAAGACAACGTCCTGACCATCCGCGCCGAACTGCCAGGCATCGACCCGGAGAAGGACGCCGAGATCTCCGTCTCCGAGGGACAGTTGCATATCCACGCCGAGCGCCACGAGCGGAAGGAGCAGAAGGAGAAGGGCAGCTACCGCTCGGAGTTCCGCTACGGATCCTTCTCCCGCAGCGTGCCGCTGCCCCAGGGCGTCAAAGACGAGGACATCACCGCCACCTACCGGGACGGGGTGCTTGAAATCAAGGCCCCTGTTCCAAGGGTGGAGGCGGAAACGCCGCGACAGAAAATACAGGTCAGGCGCGGGTAGGGCGCCGGTTGCGTCAGCCGCCCGGCAACTACGTCAGCCGCCCCACAACTACGACGACGGTGCCCGCTAAGTCGGGCACCGTCGTCGTAGTTTCGAAAGAGGAGGAATCAGAGGTGGATCTTGACGTCCGCCTTCTCACGCAGGTCCGTGACCAGGGCCTGGGTGGCTTCGGTTTCCTTCTGCGCCTGGATCTGCTGCTCCAGGTTCGGCCGCATTTCCTTCATCGAGGGAACCTCGGCCTTCTGGCCGGTCTGTTCGCCCATCTGCTCCTGCTGCTTCTTGGCCTGCTCGTAGGCGGCCTTCAGCTCGTCCTCGGTGGGCTTGGCGTTGCCGGCCTCCTCGGCAATCAGCTTGTCCACCCGGACCTGGGTTTCCATCTCGGCATTGACCTCGTCCTCGGTCATGCCCTGTTCCTTGATGGCGGCCATGAGCTCGTCCACGGTCTTGAACTGGTTGGCCTTCGCCATCTCCTCCAGTGAGGCCTGCACGTCCTTGTCGGACGCCTTGATCCCGCGGTGGTCCGCTTCCTGGATCAGCAGCTGCGTGCCGACCATGGCCTCGGCCGTCTGCTTCTTCAGCGCGTCCTGGTCCAATTCCTGCCCCGTCATCTGGGACTGCATGGCCATCTGCTGGAACTGCCCTTCGTACGCGGCGGTGAACTTGTCCTTCGGGATCTCCGTCCCGTTGACCACGGCCACCACGTCCGGGATGCCTTCAAGATCCGGCTCCGGCAGCTGGGCCTGCCCTTCCGCACCCGCGCCGACTTCCGCGGAGGCCGCCGGGCTCGAACCGCTCTCCTCCGCCGGCGACCCGCCACAGGCGGTGAGGACGGCGATGGAGCCGGCAACGGCCAGGCTCATTAACCACTTCTTAGTCACTCTGTTCTCCCATCTCGGTGCATAAGTGAGCGACACTACTGGGCCAGCATGTGTGTTGCCGTGGCGAAAGCTGGGAGAAACCTAGGCAAAAGCGGAGGGAGGGCGACGGTGGCTGGCGGTAGGGCGCGCGTACGCTGTGTCCATGAAACGCTTCGAGCGATGGTTCCCCGCAGCGGCTTTGGCCGGGCTTGGCGTGGCTGCCCTGCTCTATAAGGGGCAGGACGGCGAATGGCTGCCCGCCATCATCTTCGCCACGCTGCTGCTGGCCGGCGCGTGGGCGGTCAGTCCCTTCTTCGGCAGCCGGCGGGCCGCCCCGTGGACCGCGTTGCGGGACCAAAGCGACGATCCTGGCCGGGTGGTCATCTTCTGGCGGCCCGGCTGCGTCTACTGCCTGCGGCTCAGGGCAACCCTGGGCCGCAACGGCCGGGCCGCCCACTGGGTGAACATCTGGCAGGACCCGGAAGGCGCGGCGTTCGTCCGGCAGCACAACGACGGAAACGAAACCGTTCCCACGGTGTTGCTGGGCGGAGAGGTCGTGACGAACCCGGAGCCCAACCTTGTCGGCCGGGCCTTGGCCGGCAGGTAAGCGCGGACTCTATCCCCGGTCCGAGCGGCTGAGTACCATGGTGCCTGCAGCCACACGCGCCGAGCGCGGCCGGGCATGTGTACCGCCGGCATTTGACGGACTGGGGCTGCCTGAAGTGCGCCGGCGTCCAGGCTGGTCTCGTTCCTGTTGGGGGCGGGAGCCGGGCCTTGGAGGGCACACTGTGACGGGGAAGCGCACCCAGGGGGAGGTGGCACCATGCGGGTTTCGAATGCCTCTGCCAGTCCCCTTGATGCGACGTTGGAGACCGCTGGGCGGATTGCTGACGCGCTGACGCACGAGAACCCGATAGCCGGGCGCCGGTCCGGCTGCCCGCATCCTGCCAACCCAGCCGTAGGCGCTTAGTCCGGGCACGGTTCCGGCACGCGCTGCGAAAGGACCGTCATGACCGCCCAACCTGTCCCGTCTCCCGCGCCCGGTCCGGCGCGGCCAGCCGCACGGATGAAGCCCGGACACTGGGTGCTGCTGATCCTCGGCGTGCTGCTGAGCGTCGCCGGGCTGGCCTTGACCATCAGCGCCGCCGTCATTCTGGGTGCCAACGCCGTGCAGAGCGACGGCCGCTACCTGACCGGGCCGACGGAGCAGTACCAGAGCACGGGGTATGCCCTGGTCGGCCCTTCCGTGGTCGTCGACCCCGGGGCAGCGGGGATGCCCAATATTCCGCCGGTCGGAGACCTGGCCAATTTTCAGGTGCGCGTCACCCCCGTGGTTCCGGACCAAGAGGTGTTCGTGGGCATCGCCGAGGCCTCCGACGCGGCGGCCTACCTGGAGGGCGTTTCCTACACCTCGCTGGGTGACGCCTCCCGGTCCGACGACGGAGACCGGCCGGGGCGCTCGTCGTGGCTCGATGACGACGACGAGGTGACCTCGGAAGGGGACCGCGTGCCGGCTCCGCCCGGGGAGCAGGACTTCTGGACGGAATCGACCTCCGGCAGCGGCCCGCAGCAAGTTGCCTGGGACCTGCAGCCCGGCCGGTGGTCGCTCGTCGTGATGAACGCGGACGCCTCCCGCCCGGTGTGGGTGGAGGTGCAGGCAGGGGCACGATCCGATGTGCTGGGACCGGCCGGGAACGGCCTGCTGATCGCCGGGCTGGTCTGCCTGGTCATCGGCATTCCCCTCCTGTTGCTCGGTTCCGCGGGCCTGGGCCGCGACATCGATCCGGATCGTTCCCGTCCGGGCCAGCGCCCGGACGGCATGGATCAGTACCGCCGCCCGGGCCAGGGCCCGGGAGCCGCGCCGGCCGCGAGCGCCGGGTGGGGAAGGTCGACGCAGACATACCCGGTGCTGGTGACCGGCTTCCTGGATGACCGGCTCTCGCGCTGGCTCTGGCTCGTCAAGTGGTTGTTGGCGATTCCGCATTACATCGTCCTGGCCGTGCTGTGGTTTGCCGTGCTGGTGGCCACGATCGCGGCCGGGATCGTGATCCTGTTCACCGGGCGTTATCCGAGGTCCTGGTTCTGGTTCAACGTCGGAGTGCTGCGCTGGTCCTGGCGTGTGGGTTTCTACGGGTACTCCGCGCTGGGCACGGACCGGTATCCGCCGTTCACCTTGGCCGCCGCGGACTACCCGGCCAACCTGGACGTGGCGTACCCGCAGCGCCTCTCGCACTGGCTCGTGCTGGTGAAATGGTGGCTGCTGGCCATCCCGCACCTGCTCATCGTCGGCATCTTCACCAGCGGCACCGGTGCCGCCTGGGACCGCGGTTGGGGCAGGGGCTGGGGCGAGGACGCCTATGCGTCCCCGGCAACGTGGGGTCCCTCGCTGCTGGGCTTGCTCGTGCTGATCACCGCGGTGATCCTGCTCTTCAGCGGCCGTTACCGGCAGGAGCTGTTCGCCCTGATCATCGGCATCAACCGCTGGGCCTACCGGGTGGCGGCCTACGTCTTGCTGATGCGCGACGAGTACCCGCCCTTCCGCCTGGACCAGGGGCCCGTCGACCCGTCTGCCACGGCCGCAGCGCAGGGGCCCGTCGATCCGTCGGCCCCGGCCGCAGCGCAAGGGCCCGTCTACCCGGGGACCGCACCTCAGGGGCCAGGGCCCGTCTACCCGGGGACCGCCCCTCAGGGGCCAGGGCCCGCCAACCCGCAGGCGCCGACAGCCCGGCCGCAAGAACCCGGGACACCCGGAACACCGCCCCCGGGCAACGGGGGACCGGAGCCGTGGACCCGCCCGCCAGGAACGACCTAAGCCAAGAGACTGCTCCTGGCAGCCTTCACCCGCGTTCCTTCTGGCCACGCAGCGGACCCAGCTAGGGTGTGTCTCCGCATTAGGCGAAGCCAGGTAAGGACGAGATTGCTCGCCGATGATTCCGGGCGGCGCCGCTCAGCCGTGTCGACCGTCGCACGCTCCGTCGGGCGCTCCCCGTAGAATCCGATCGGAGAGGGAGGGACAGTTGTGCTGGAACTGACGACGCCCGCATCGTCGATTCGGATCTGGCCGGACGACCGTCCAGCTGATCATCCTGCCGACCGCCAGGGAACTGTACTTCTCCTACCTGCACGAGCGGGCAGGCCTCTCCGGTCCGAAACCGCCGGTTCGCACGCATGACCCGCCGCACCAACGACGCGCTGACCCTGGCCGCCCCAAAAGCATGGGGAGTGTCAACCAGATCCAAATGGGCTCGCGCACTGCCGGTCATCGACGGTTGCGGCTTGGGGGTGCTCCGACGTGTTCAAGCCGCCACCACGGGTCACATAACAACTTGAGCAAACGCAGCGGATAACCCTGCAGGCCCCAAACCGGTACCCGCTAGTCTTCAGCTGAGACGTTCATTCCAGCAGGAGCGGGTGTATGGAGCGGGGGCGGTTTAAGCGGGGAGTCGGCGCGGTCATTGGGGTGACTGCCGCGGGCGCGGCGACGGGGCTTTGCTCCGCCGTTGCCGCAAACGATCGGGAAGCGCCCGCTTCCCCCTCCGAAGGCGTTATTTTCGGGCTTTGGAGCTTCCTCTACGACACGCAGGCTCCTCCCGCGCGGGTGATTCTGGCGGCCGCTGCCCTGGCGCTTCTGCTTGTGACCGGCATAGCGCTGCTCGAGCGGCTCGTGTCGACCAGATCGCGCCGCTCCATCGACCACCGGGCAACTCCCCTGGCTCCGAGGCTGGTGATGGCCGCAACCCGCGGTGTCTACGCAGGCCCAGTCACGGTGACCGTGTTGATTCCGGCCCACAATGAGGAGGCTTCCCTCCCCGAAACCATCGCTTCCCTGCTGGCCCAGTCGCACAAGCCGGAACGAGTCATCGTTGTCGCCGATAACTGCAACGACTCCACCGTCCGACTTGCCGCCGAAGCCGGGGTCGAAGTCTTCGAAACAGTGGACAACACGCAAAAGAAGGCCGGAGCGCTGAACCAGGCGCTCAATATGCTGCTGCCGGGACAAGGCGACAACGACGTCGTCATGGTGATGGACGCCGACACGAGACTCGATGACGGCTTTCTGGCGGCCGCGGTCCAACGCTTCACAGACGACCGCGCGCTGATGGCTGTAGGCGGGTTGTTTAACGGGGAGGAAGGGCACGGGCTGCTTGGCCAGTTCCAACGCAACGAGTACATCCGTTATGCCCGTGAGATGCGCCGCCGCCGCGGCCGGGTGTTCGTGCTCACCGGCACCGCCTCCCTCTTTCGTCCCGCTGCGCTGCGCGCGGCGGCACTGCAGCGCGGACGGTCGATTCCAGGGAAGCCAGGTGACGTCTATGACACGGCGTCACTGACGGAAGACAACGAACTAACCATCGCGCTGAAGTCTCTCGGCGCCCTAACGATCTCCCCGGCGCAGTGCACGGTCGTCACCGAACTGATGCCCACTTGGCGCACCTTGTGGGCGCAGCGCCTGCGCTGGCAGCGCGGTGCCCTGGAGAACATCGGCGCCTACGGCATTACCCCACAGACGCTTCGTTACTGGGCCCAGCAACTGGGCATCGGCTACGGCGTCATTGCCCTGGGCTCCTACCTGCTGCTCATCGCGCTGATGGTGCTCTCACTTGATGATTGGATCTTGTTCCCATTCTGGCTCGGGATGGGTGCCCTGTTCGCCGTGGAACGGACGGCCACGGTGTGGAAGGGCGGCTGGCGGGCACGCCTGCTAGCACTCACGCTGTTGCCCGAACTGTTCTTCGACATGTTTATAAACATCGTCTACGTCAAAGGAATCATCGACATATCCCTGGGCCGGAAGGCCACATGGAAGCACGTCACGCGCCGCGGCCCGGCAGCAGCAAGGGCGGCCCGGTCATGACCGGCGCCTACTTCATACTGCCCGCCGGAATCCTGCTTCCCGAACCGATCCTGCACTCCGAACTGTTTGCGGTCCTAGCGGCCTTCGTTGCCATAAACACCGTCATGTATGCCGCGCTGGCCGTGACCAAGATTCTACCCAAGGTCTACCCCGCCGACTGGATGCGCAGAACCAACCAGCGCTCCGAGACGCGCAGCATCCACCCTGACACGCGCCGGGGGCACGCTCGTTCCGGCGGACGCCGAGCTGACGGAATGGCTGTCCCTGCCCCGCCCGTCGTGGACATGCCACGCCGCGGAACCAGCTAGGGCAGAGGTGTCCGGGCCAGCGCTATCGCCAGGCCGTAAGCCGCCGCCATCACCATGAGCTCGGCGGCGGCCAGCCGGAGGAAC
>NZ_JBNHGF010000076.1:0-9880 GCF_059091005.1 Arthrobacter sp. Y3223164 | reverse complement strand
CGAGCACGGGGACGGCGATGCCGGTGGTGTCCACGTCGATCCGCCCGTCGAACGCGGCGTAGCCCCGCTTGCGGATGTCGGCCAGGTGCCGGCGCAGGTCGAAGGACACCGGGTCGGCCGACGTGACGGCCTCCGGATGCCGGGTCAGGTAGGACTCCTGGACATGGTTGGGCGAATAGGCCAGCAGCACCATGCCCATCGAGGTCCGGTGCACCGGCATGGTGCCGGCGATCTGGGCCTGGTTCACCACGGAGCCGCGGCTGGAGAGCCGCTCGATCACCAGGACTTCGTCCTCGCGCAGCACCGCCAGCTGGGTGTGCTGGCGCACCACGGACTGGATGTCCTCCATGAACGGCATGGCGGCCTGCCGCAGGTCGACGGCCGGCGAGCTCCGGTTGGCCAGCTCCCACAGCCGCAGCCCGAGCCGGATTTCGCCGGGGCCCTCCTTCGTCAGCAGCCCGTGGCGGGACAGCGCCTCCACCAGCCGGTAGGTCGTTGCCAGCGGCACATCCGCCCGGCGGGAGAGCGTGGCGACGTTCATCGCCGGCTTGTCCGGCTCGAACGCAGACAGGATGCGCACCAGCCGGTCCAGCATCGAGTCACCGGACGAGGAATTGGCCATGTTCCCAGAATCTCATGTGCGCGGCGGCCGCCGGGGCCGTTAAACGCGGAAACCGCCCCCCGCTGCCCCGGTATCGGGGAGCAGGAGGCGGTTCCATACTGGCGGCTAGCGGTAGTCGCTGCCCAGGTCGTAGTCATCCAGCGGGATGGCGTGGAACTCGGGCGTCAGCGAACCGTCGGCGCCGGCGTAGTCGAAGTCGCCGAAGGCGCTCGGGCCGGTAAACAGGTTGGCCTTCGCTTCCTCCGTCGGCTCCACCGACACCTGGGTGTACCGGTCCAGGCCGGTGCCGGCCGGGATCAGCTTACCGATGATGACGTTCTCCTTCAGGCCCAGCAGCGGGTCGGACTTGCCCTCCATGGCCGCCTGCGTCAGGACGCGGGTGGTCTCCTGGAAGGACGCGGCCGACAGCCACGACTCGGTGGCGAGCGAGGCCTTGGTGATGCCCATCAGCTCGTCACGGCCGTTGGCCGGCTGCTTGCCCTCGGAGACGGCCTTGCGGTTCTCCGCCTGGAAGCGGCTTCGCTCGGCCAGCTCGCCCGGCAGCAGGTCGGTCTCGCCGGACTCGATCACGGTGATGCGGCGCAGCATCTGGCGGACGATGACTTCCACGTGCTTGTCGTGGATGCCGACGCCCTGGCTGCGGTACACGCTCTGGACCTCGTCCACCAGGAACTTCTGCGCCTGGCGCGGGCCGAGGATACGCAGCACCTGCTTCGGGTCCTTGGCACCGGTGACCAGCTGCTGGCCGACGTCCACGTGCTGGCCGTCTTCGACCAGCAGGCGTGCACGGCGCAGCACCGGGTAGGCGATCTCTTCCGAGCCGTCATCGGGGGTGACGATGACGCGCATCTGGCGCTCGCCGTCCTCGATGGACACGCGTCCGGCCACTTCGGCCATCGGCGCGACACCCTTGGGGGTACGGGCTTCGAAGAGCTCCTGGATACGGGGCAGACCCTGGGTGATGTCTTCCGCGGAGGCTACGCCACCGGTGTGGAAGGTACGCATGGTCAGCTGGGTACCGGGCTCGCCGATCGACTGGGCGGCGATGATGCCGACCGCCTCGCCGATGTCCACGGTCTTGCCGGTGGCCAGCGAGCGGCCGTAGCAGAGCGCGCAGGTACCGACGGCGGACTCACAGGTGAGCACGGAGCGCACCTTGATCTCGGTGATGCCGGCGTCGATCAGTTCCTGGATCAGCACATCGCCGACGTCGGCGCCTGCCGTGGCCACCACGGTGCCCTCGGAGTTCACCACATCGGTGGCCAGCGTGCGGGCGTAAGCGGAGTTCTCCACCTCTTCGTGCCGGCGCAGTTCACCGTTGTGGTCGGCTTCGGCGATGACCGTGTTCAGGCCGCGCTCGGTGCCGCAGTCCATTTCGCGCACGATCACGTCCTGCGAGACGTCCACCAGGCGGCGGGTCAGGTAACCCGAGTTGGCGGTACGCAGCGCGGTGTCGGCCAGGCCCTTGCGGGCACCGTGCGTGGCGATGAAGTATTCCAGCACCGACAGGCCCTCGCGGTAGGAGGACTTGATCGGGCGCGGGATGATCTCGCCCTTCGGGTTGGCCACCAGACCACGGATACCGGCGATCTGGCGGACCTGCAGCCAGTTGCCACGGGCACCGGAGGACACCATGCGGTTGATGGTGTTCTCCTTGGTCAGGTTCTTCCGCATCGCGTCGGCAACCTCGTTGGTCGCCTTGTTCCAGATGTCGATCAGTTCCTGGCGCCGCTCGTCGTCGGCGATCAGGCCCTTGTTGTACTGGGACTCGACGCGGGCGGCCTGGGTCTCGTAGCCCTCCATGATGGCGGCCTTTTCGGCCGGGGCCGCGATGTCGGAGATCGCCACGGTCACGCCGGAACGGGTCGCCCAGTAGAACCCGGCGTCCTTGAGGTTGTCCAGCGTCGCCGCGGTGACGACCTTCGGGTAGCGCTCGGCCAAATCGTTCACGATCGCCGAGAGCTGGCCCTTGTCCGCCACGCGCGCCACCCAGGGGTAGTCATCGGGCAGCGTGTCGTTGAAGATGACCTGGCCGAGCGAGGTTTCGATCAGCGCTTCCTGGCCCTCTTCCCATCCCTCCGGTGCCGGCTGGTCCGCGCTGGGCACGAAGCCGGGCACGCGGATCTTGACGACGGAGTTCAGGTGCAGCTCGCCGGCGTCGTGGGCCATGATGGCCTCCGCCGGGCTGGCGAAGACACGGCCCTCGCCGGTTCCGCCTTCGCGCTTGGTGGTGAGGTGGTGCAGGCCGATGATCATGTCCTGGGAGGGCAGGGTCACCGGACGGCCGTCCGACGGCTTCAGGATGTTGTTCGAGGAGAGCATCAGGATGCGCGCCTCGGCCTGGGCCTCGGGGCTCAGCGGCAGGTGCACGGCCATCTGGTCGCCGTCGAAGTCGGCGTTGAACGCGGCGCACACCAGCGGGTGCAGCTGCAGCGCCTTGCCTTCGACCAGCTGCGGCTCGAACGCCTGGATGCCCAACCGGTGCAGGGTTGGTGCACGGTTGAGCAGCACCGGGTGTTCGGTGATGATCTCTTCGAGCACGTCCCACACCTGCGGGCGGAAGCGCTCCACCATCCGCTTGGCGCTCTTGATGTTCTGCGCGTGGTTCAGGTCCACCAGCCGCTTCATGACGAACGGCTTGAACAGCTCCAGCGCCATCTGCTTGGGCAGGCCGCACTGGTGCAGCTTCAGCTGCGGGCCGACCACGATCACGGAACGGCCGGAGTAGTCGACGCGCTTGCCCAGCAGGTTCTGCCGGAAGCGGCCCTGCTTGCCCTTGAGCATGTCGGACAGCGACTTCAGCGGACGGTTGCCCGGTCCGGTGACCGGACGGCCGCGGCGGCCGTTGTCGAACAGCGAGTCCACGGCTTCCTGCAGCATCCGCTTTTCGTTGTTGACGATGATTTCCGGCGCGCCCAGGTCCAGCAGACGCTTCAGGCGGTTGTTGCGGTTGATCACGCGGCGGTACAGGTCGTTCAGGTCGGAGGTCGCAAAGCGGCCGCCGTCCAGCTGCACCATCGGGCGAAGCTCCGGCGGGATCACCGGAACGGCGTCCAGCACCATTCCCAGCGGCGAGTTGGTGGTGGTCAGGAAAGCGTTGACCACCTTCAACCGCTTCAGGGCGCGGGTCTTGCGCTGGCCCTTGCCGTTCTTGATGATGTCGCGCAGGGACTCGGCCTCGGCAGCCATGTCGAAGTTCTCGAGGCGGTTCTTGATGGCTTCGGCACCCATGGCGCCTTCGAAGTAGAGGCCGTAGCGGTCGCGCAGCTCGCGGTAGAGCCCCTCGTCGCCCTCGAGGTCGGCGACCTTGAGGTTCTTGAAGCGGTCCCAGACCATGTCGAGGCGCTCGATCTCGGCGTCGGCACGCTTGCGCACGTTGGCCATCTGGCGGTCGGCGGAGTCGCGCGCCTTCTTCTTCTCGGCGGCCTTGGCGCCCTCGCCCTCCAGCCGGGTCAGCTCGTCCTCGAGGTCCTTGGCGATCGCCGCGATGTCGGAGTCGCGGGTATCGGCCAGCTGCTTCTTCTCCAGGTCGTGCTCGGCCTGCAGGTTGGGCAGTTCCTCGTGGCGGCGCTCCTCGTCCACGCTGGTGATCATGTAGGCGGCGAAGTAGATGACCTTCTCCAGGTCCTTCGGCGCCAGGTCGAGCAGGTAGCCCAGGCGGGAGGGGACACCCTTGAAGTACCAGATGTGGGTGACCGGGGCGGCCAGCTCGATGTGGCCCATCCGCTCGCGGCGGACCTTGGCACGGGTGACCTCGACGCCGCAGCGCTCACAGATGATGCCCTTGAAGCGCACGCGCTTGTACTTGCCGCAGTAGCACTCCCAGTCGCGGGAAGGTCCGAAGATCTTCTCGCAGAAGAGGCCGTCCTTCTCGGGCTTCAGGGTGCGGTAGTTGATAGTTTCCGGCTTCTTGACCTCGCCGTAGCTCCAGTCGCGGATGTCGTCCGCGGTGGCAAGGCCGATGCGCATGAGGCCGAAGGAGGATTCGCTGGACATATGGTCCCTGTTCTCTCTTGTTCTCTAAATCTGAAAGTCTGTCGGGTTACGGACAGAGGGGCGCCGTGCGCGGGCCGGCCGCGGTGCTCCACGGCACGGGCGGCCGGCCGGCGCGGCTAGACCTCTTCGACGGAACTCGGCTCGGCCCGGGAAAGGTCGATGCCCAGTTCTTCCGCGGCCCGGAAGACTTCTTCATCCGAGTCACGCATTTCGATCGCGGTGCCGTCGGTGGAGAGTACTTCCACGTTCAGGCAGAGCGACTGCATTTCCTTGATCAACACCTTGAAGGATTCGGGAACACCCGGCTCCGGGATGTTCTCGCCCTTGACGATCGCCTCGTAGACCTTGACGCGGCCGTGGATGTCGTCGGACTTGATGGTGAGCAGTTCCTGCAGGGTGTACGCGGCGCCGTAGGCCTCCAGGGCCCACACTTCCATTTCGCCGAAGCGCTGGCCGCCGAACTGCGCCTTGCCGCCCAGCGGCTGCTGGGTGATCATCGAGTACGGGCCGGTGGAACGCGCGTGGATCTTGTCGTCCACCAGGTGGTGCAGCTTCAGGATGTACATGTAGCCCACGGACACCGGATCCGGGAACGGCTGGCCCGAGCGGCCGTCGAACAGACGGGCCTTGCCGGAAGCGCCGATCAGGCGCTCGCCGTCGCGGGTCGGATTCGTGGCATCCAGCAGCCCGGTGATCTCGAACTCGCTGGCACCGTCGAACACCGGCGTGGCCACCGTCGTCGGACCCGACTGGCGGGGCAGGTTCGGCAGGTCCTTGGCCCAGTCCGGGTTGCCCTCGATGTTCCAGCCCTGCTTCGCGGCCCAGCCGAGGTGGATTTCCAGCACCTGGCCCACGTTCATGCGGCCGGGGACACCCAGCGGGTTCAGCACGACGTCGACCGGGGTGCCGTCTTCCAGGAACGGCATGTCCTCGACCGGCAGGATCTTGGAGATGACGCCCTTGTTGCCGTGGCGCCCGGCGAGCTTGTCGCCGTCCGTGATCTTGCGCTTCTGCGCCACGTACACGCGCACCAGCTGGTTCACGCCCGGGGGCAGCTCGTCGTCGTTGTCGCGGTCGAAGATCCGCACGCCGATCACGGTGCCGGACTCGCCGTGCGGGACCTTCAGGGAGGTGTCGCGCACTTCGCGGGACTTCTCGCCGAAGATCGCACGCAGCAGGCGCTCTTCCGGGGTCAGCTCGGTCTCGCCCTTGGGGGTCACGCGGCCGACGAGGATGTCGCCGGCGTCGACCTCGGCGCCGATGTGGATGATGCCGCGCTCGTCCAGCTGGGAGAGCACTTCCTCCGACACGTTCGGGATGTCGCGGGTGATTTCCTCGGCACCGAGCTTGGTGTCGCGGGCATCAACCTCATGCTCCTCGATGTGGATGGAGGTCAGCACGTCGTCGGAGACCACGCGCTGCGACAGGATGATCGCGTCCTCGAAGTTGTGGCCCTCCCAGGACATGAAGGCCACGAGCAGGTTCTTGCCCAGCGCCAGTTCGCCCTGGTCGGTGGAGGGACCGTCGGCGATGATGCTGCCGGTTTCCAGCCGCTGGCCCTCGGAGACGAGGACACGCTGGTTGTACGCGTTGCCCTGGTTGGAGCGGGCGAACTTCATGATCGGGTACCGGGTCTCGGTGCCGTCGTCGTTCAGGGCGGTGACCAGGTCCGCGGAGACCTCGGTGACCACGCCCGGCTTGGCGGCAACCACGGAGTCGCCGGCGTCGACAGCCGCGTAGCGCTCCATGCCGGTGCCGACCAGCGGGGCTTCCGAACGCAGCAGCGGCACGGCCTGGCGCTGCATGTTCGCGCCCATCAGCGCGCGGTTGGCGTCGTCGTGCTCCAGGAACGGAATCAGGGCGGTCGCCACCGACACCATCTGGCGCGGGGAGACGTCCATGTAGTCGACCTCGGTGGCCGGCACGAGCACCGGCTCGCCGCCGCCGCCGCGCTCCCGGCTGAGGACCAGGTCCTCTTCGAAGTGCAGGTCCTCGGTGAGCGGAGCGTTCGCCTGGGCGATCACGCACTCGATCTCGTCGTCGGCCGTGAGGTAGTCGACCTGGTCGGTGACCTGGCCGTCGACGACCTTGCGGTAGGGGGTCTCGATGAAACCGAACGCGTTGATCCGCCCGTAGGAGGCCAGCGAGCCGATCAGGCCGATGTTCGGGCCTTCAGGGGTCTCGATCGGGCACATGCGGCCGTAGTGCGAGGGGTGCACGTCACGGACTTCCATGCCGGCGCGGTCGCGGGACAGGCCGCCCGGGCCCAGCGCGGACAGGCGGCGCTTGTGCGTCAGGCCGGCCAGCGGGTTGTTCTGGTCCATGAACTGGGACAGCTGCGACGTGCCGAAGAATTCCTTGATCGCTGCCACCACGGGGCGGATGTTGATCAGGGTCTGCGGCGTGATCGCCTCGACATCCTGCGTGGTCATGCGTTCGCGGACCACGCGCTCCATGCGGGAGAGGCCCGTGCGGACCTGGTTCTCGATCAGCTCGCCGACCGCGCGGATGCGGCGGTTGCCGAAGTGGTCGATGTCGTCGATCTCGACGCGGACGTCGTGGTCGGCGCCGTCGCGCTTACCCGGGATGGTGGTCTCGCCGGCGTGCAGGGCGACCAGGAACTTGATCATGGCGACGATGTCGTCATTGTTCAGGACCGAGGCGTCCGGATCCGTCAGCGGCTTGTCGATGCCCAGCTTGCGGTTGATCTTGTAGCGGCCGACCTTGGCCAGGTCGTAGCGCTTGGGGTTGAAGTACAGGTTGTCCAGCAGGGACTGGGCGGCCTCGACTGTCGGCGGCTCGCCCGGACGCAGCTTGCGGTAGATGTCCAGGAGGGCTTCTTCCTGGGTCTGCGTGGCGTCCTTCTCCAGCGTGGCGCGGATGGAGTCGTACTCGCCGAAGGTCTCCAGGATCTGGCCCTCGGTCCAGCCCAGGGCCTTGAGCAGCACGGTCACGGACTGCTTGCGCTTGCGGTCGAGGCGGACACCGACCTGGTCGCGCTTGTCGATTTCCAGCTCGAACCAGGCGCCGCGGGACGGAATGATCTTCGCGGTGAAGATGTCCTTGTCACTGGTCTTGTCGGCGGTCTTCTCGAAGTAGGCGCCAGGCGAGCGGACCAACTGCGAGACGACGACGCGCTCGGTGCCGTTAATGACGAAAGTGCCCTTGTCGGTCATCAGCGGGAAGTCGCCCATGAACACGGTCTGCTGCTTGATCTCGCCCGTGTTGTTGTTCATGAACTCGGCCTTGACGTACAGCGGCGCGGAGTACGTGGCGTCGCGGTCCTTGCACTCGGCCATGGTGTACTTCGGATCGGCGAACTCCGGCTCCGAGAAGCTCAGGGACATGGTGCCCTGGAAGTCCTCGATCGGGGAGATCTCTTCGAAGATGTCGGCGAGGCCGGAGGTGCCGGCCACACCCTGGCGGCCTTCTTCCTGGGCCTTGGCTACGCGCGCCTTCCAGCGTTCGTTGCCGACCAGCCAGTCGAAGCTGTCGGTCTGAAGGGCGAGCAGATTGGGAACGTCAAGAGGTTCGTGAATCTTGGCGAATGAGAGCCGCCGGGTTGCTCCGTCGTTCGACGAGGCGTCCAGCAGGCTGTTAGCGGTATCGGTATTAGAGGTGCTCGAGGCGACCAAGAGGGATCCTTCCACAGACCTTCAGGCTTGTCCTGCGCTTCCGCACCGCCGGCACCCCGAATGGGGTCCGGACATCACCTGGATCCGCTATATGATCCTTGCCCGCCGCACGATCTGCAGTTAAACACAGATAGGGCGTGGCGAAGCCCACCGCTATATGAAGGCCAAAGGTTTTGAGGGAAGACGCAAATACTTAGTGTACGGCACCGCGTCGCGGCTTGTCCAACATGCCGGGCAGGCACCAGTCACCGCTCCCCCGCCATCGGGATTCGAGCGGCCTGCGGTGCGAAACGCGGTGCGAAAGGGGCGTCTTCGCGGTTGTCTTCCCCGGGACAACGCCACCAGCATATACCGGCCCGCCCGCAATTTCCGGCCCGCGCTCCAGGCGAGTTGCCCAAACACGGGTAATCTGTGAAGCAGATCATACCCACGGCAGCAGCCATGTGGCCCCTGCTTGCGCAGGCCACAGGCGCGGAAAAGAGGCATCGACACCATGGCCGAGAACAACAGCAGCCGCGACGACGTCGTCATCCTGAACGGCGCACGCACGCCCACGGGACGACTGAACGGCCAGCTCGCGTCCTTTACCGCCGTCCAGCTCGGCGGCAAAGCGATCGCCGCGGCGCTGGACCGCTCCGGCGTCGCCCCCGAACAGGTGGACGCGGTCATCATGGGGCACGTCATCCAGGCCGGCGCCGGCCAGAACCCTGCGCGGCAGGCGGCCATCGCCGCCGGGCTGGGCTGGAACGTGCCGACCGTGACAATCAACAAGGTTTGCCTCTCCGGGCTGGCCGCCGTCACCGACGCCGCCCGGCTGATCCGCTGCGGCGAGGCGCAGGTGGTGGTGGCCGGCGGTCAGGAGTCGATGACCAACGGCCCGCACCTGCTGCCCGGATCCCGCCAGGGCTGGACCTACGGCAGCCTGACCGCCCTCGATGCCACCGCCCACGACGGCCTCACCGATGCCTTCGACCACGAGTCGATGGGCGTCTCCACCGAGCGCCGGAACGCCGAGCTGGGCATTCCCCGCGAAGCGCAGGACGAAGTGGCCGCCGCCTCCCACCAGCGCGCCGCCGCCGCCGCCAAGAACGGGGTCTTCGACGACGAGATCGTCCCCGTCGCGGTGCCGCAGCGCAAGGGCGAGGACCTGGTGGTCGACAGCGACGAGGGTGTCCGCCCGCAGACCAGCGTGGAAAGCCTGGCCCCGCTGCGCCCGGCGTTTGCCAAGGACGGCACTATCACCGCCGGCAACTCCTCCCCCCTGTCCGACGGCGCGGCCGCCGTCGTGGTCGCGACCCGCGGCTTTGCCGAGGACAACGGCCTGGACTGGCTCGCCGTCGTCGGCCGTCCGGGGCAGGTGGCCGGACCGGACACCTCGTTGCAGTCGCAGCCGTCCAACGCAATCACCCAGGCGCTCAACCGTGCGGGCTGGACCACGGCCGACCTGGACTTCATCGAGATCAACGAAGCCTTCGGGGCCGTGGCGGTGCAGTCGCTGCAGGACCTGGACTACCCGCTGGAGAAGTGCAACATCCACGGCGGGGCCATCGCATTGGGCCATCCGATCGGCGCCTCCGGCACCCGGCTGGCGCTGACGGCCGCCTTGGAACTGCGCCGGCGCGGCACC
>NZ_JBNHGF010000075.1:0-9892 GCF_059091005.1 Arthrobacter sp. Y3223164 | reverse complement strand
GGCGGTGCGGCCTACCCGGACCCGGCCGCCGTCGGGCTGGCCAACGAGGAAGTCGACATCGAGGTGGAAGGCGGCATTGCGCCGGCCTGGCTGGTCCGCGCCGAGGCGGAGGCGAAAACCTGGGCCATCATGGTGCACGGCCGGGGTGCGTCCCGGGCAGAGGGCATCCGCGCCGTCCGGTCGGTCCGCGGGCTGGGCATGGCGTCGCTGCTGATCTCCTACCGGAACGACGGCGAAGCCCCCTCCGCCCCGGACCGCCGCTACGGGCTGGGCATGACCGAATGGCGCGACGTCGAGGCGGCGATCGGGTTCGCCCTGGCGAACGGGGCGGAGGATGTGGTGCTGTTCGGCTGGTCGATGGGCGGGGCGATCAGCCTGCAGGCAGCCGACCAGTCCCGCTACCGGAGCCGGATCCGTGCGCTGGTGCTGGACGCCCCGGTGATTGACTGGACCGACGTGCTGGCCCACCAGGCGAAGCTGAACCGGATACCGGATGCCGTGGGGCAGTTCTCGCAGTGGCTGATCTCGAACAAGGCCGGACGGCTGCTGACCGGCCTCGCCGCCCCGCTGGACCTGAAGATGATGAACTGGGTGGCCCGGGCCGACGAGCTGCAGGTGCCGACGCTGATCGTGCACAGCGAGGAGGACGACTTCGTGCCGCACGGCCCGTCGGCGGCGCTGGCCGAGAAGAACCCGCTGGTCACGTTCGAGCCCTTCAGCGGGGCCGGTCACACCCGCGAATGGAACGTGGACCCCGAACGCTGGGAGCGCGTCGTCACGTCCTGGTTGACGCGGGTGCTCCGTCCGGTCGGCTAGGGCCCTCATCCGGCCTTCAGCGGGGAAAAGGACGCGCCCCTCCGCTCGGCCAGGTCCTTATCCGGCCTTCAGCGGGGCGAAGGACGCGCCCGTCAGCGCGGCCAGGTGCGCCGGGGCGATCTCGATATCCAGCCCGCGGCGGCCGCCCGAGACCAGGATGGCGCCGAAGTCCCGGGCGGTGGAATCCAGCACCGTGGGGCTGGCGTGTTTCTGCCCCAGCGGCGATATCCCGCCCAGCACATACCCGGTGCGCCGCCGGGCTACCTGCGGGTCTGCCATGGCTGCGCGCTTCCCGCCCAACGCTGCGGCCAGTTTCTTCAGGTCCAGGCTGGAACTGACCGGCACGACGGCGACCGTCAGCGATTCGTCCACGACGGCCATCAGGGTCTTGAATACGCGGGCGGGATCCATCCCCAGCGCCTCCGCGGCCTCAAGGCCGAAGCTGGGCGCCGCGGGGTCGTGGGCATAGGTGTGCAGCACGTGCGGAACCCCCGCCCGCTGCAGCAGCGTGGTGGCGGGGGTTCCGGCGGATGGTTTGTGCCTGGCCACCGTCAGGCCGAGGCGGCGCGCAGTTGCCGTGCCTCGGTGATCAGGCGCTTGATGCGGTACAGCATGGCGGACATGCCGCGGATCCGCAGCGGGGTGATGGCACGGGTCAGGCCCAGGTGCTCGGCGATATCGTCGGGAACGGCCAGGATCTGCTCTGCCGGCAGCCCGTTGAGCCCCTCGTGCAGCACGGAGGCGAAGCCACGCGTGGTGGGGGCTTCCGGCGGAGCCGAAAAGTAGATCTGCACGTCCTGGTCCGGGTCGTCGCCCAGCTCCAGGGTCAGGAAGAGAGGAGACTGGCATTCCACCACCTGCTCCAGCAGTTCCGGATGCCCGGCGAAGCGTTCCGGCAGCTCGGGCAGCTCCCGGGAGAACTCCAGCAGCAGCTGCAGCCGCTCGGCCTCGCTGACCGCCTGGAAGTCGTCGATGATTTCTGCCAGCGGTTCGGGAATCGCCTGCTCGGTCACGGTCATACTTGCGCTCTCTCTTGCAGTTTCGGGCTCGTTACGTCAACGTTGCGTGCCCGCCGGCTATTCCTCAGCGGGCCGAGGCGGGGATTTCGCCGGGCTCGGCGCCCCTGACGATCGGCACGCGCACGGCATTGCCCCATTCCGTCCACGAGCCGTCGTAGTTGCGGACCGTGTCGAAGCCCAGCAGGTACTTGAGCACGAACCACGTGTGGCTGGACCGCTCGCCGATCCGGCAGTACGCCACCACGTCGTCGCCCGGCTTCAGCCCGGCCTCGTCCAGGTAGATGGCCTCGAGCTCTTCGCGGGAACGGAACGTCCCGTCCTCGGCCGCCGCCCGCGCCCACGGCACGGACGCCGCCGTCGGAATGTGGCCCCCGCGCAGGGCCCCTTCCTCGGGGTAGGCGGGCATGGTGGTGCGCACGCCGGTGTATTCCTCCGGGGAGCGGACGTCCACCAGCGGCTTGCCGAAGTGGTCCAGCACGTCGGTGAGGAAGGCCCGGATGGGCGCGTCGTTGCGCTCGACGACGGGGTAGTCAACCGCCTCGGGCCGCGGCACCTCGGTGGTCAGCTCCCTGCCCTCCGCGATCCACTTGTCACGGCCGCCGTCCAACAACCGCACGTCTTCGTGGCCAAACAGGGTGAAGACCCAGAGCGCGTAGGCCGCCCACCAGTTGCTCTTGTCCCCGTAGAGCACCACGGTGGTGTCCCGGCTGATGCCCTTGGAACCGAGCAGCGCGGCGAAGCCCTCGCCGTCCACGTAGTCGCGGGTGTCCGGATCATTCAGGTCGGTGTGCCAGTCGATCTTCACCGCGCCCGGAATATGGCCGGTCTCGTACAGCAGGATGTCTTCGTCGGACTCCACGACCACCAGCCCGTCCGCGCCCAGGTTTTCAGCCAGCCACTGCGTGGAGACCAGGCGGTCGGGGTTGGCGTAGGCGGCAAACTTCTCGTTGTGCTCGGCGGCAATGGGCATGGCAAACCTTTCCTTGACGTGCAGCTTTCCATAGCGTGCAGACGGCCGTGCAAAACGGCCGGGGACTTCTGTTTAGCCTAACCACCGGAGCAGGCAAAAGCTTCCGGGGCCTCACCCCGCGTCACATCGTGGCCGGGCGGAGCGCCTGGGCCCGCAGGGAGGAGCGCCTGGGTGCGCCGGCCGGAGCACCGTGGCCCGCCGGCCCCGCTGTGGCCTGGCTTACACCGGCTGCCGCCGGCGGGCGGGGTAGCGTATCGTTTTGCTGGCGGCATTCCGGCCGCTGTGCATTCTCCGAGCCCATGTCAGGAAGGCAGCGGTTAGCCTACGTGCCCCAGATTGAACAGCTTTCACGCCGGACGCCGAAGGTGTCCGTGGACGAACTGCTGGCGGGCCTGCACCCGTCGCCGCGCTTCGGCGAAGTATCCTTCGCCAGCTACCGCCCGGACCCGGCCCAGCCGTCCCAGAGCGAGGCCGTGACTGCGCTGCAGCGTTTTGCGGTTGTGGTCGACCGGCCCAAGCCCAAGGGCTTGAAGAAGCTGTTTGGCGGCGGCAAGCCGGAGGGCCACTCCGGCATTTACCTCGACGGCGGGTTCGGCGTGGGCAAGACCCACCTGCTCGCCTCGCTGTGGCACGCCGTCGACGGCCCGAAGGCCTTCGGCACCTTTGTGGAGTACACCAACCTGGTCGGCGCCTTGTCGTTCCGCAAAACCGTGGAAGCGCTCAGCAGCTACCGCCTCGTGTGCATCGACGAGTTTGAACTGGATGATCCCGGTGACACCGTGCTGATGTCGCGGCTGATGCGCGAGCTCGCCGACGCCGGGGTCAAGCTTGCGGCAACCTCCAACACCCTGCCGGGTTCGCTGGGGGAGGGACGCTTTGCCGCCGTCGATTTCCAACGGGAAATCCAGGTGCTGTCCGACCAGTTCGAGGTCATCCGGGTGGACGGCGAGGATTACCGGCACCGGGGGCTTCCGGCCGCCCCCGAGCCGCTCAGCGACCACGAACTTAAGCGGCGGCTGCATGACTTCGATGGCAAGGTGGTGGCCGCCGACGAATTCTCCGATCTCGTCAACCACCTGGCCGGGGTGCATCCCAGCCGGTACAAGCAGTTTCTCGACGGCGTGGACGCGGTGGCCTGGCATAACGTGCACACGATCACCGAGCAGGCCGTGGCCCTGCGGTTCGTGGTGCTGGCCGACCGGCTCTACGACAAGGACGTGCCGATCATCGCCAGCGGCGTGCCGTTCGATGAGCTTTTCACCCCGGAAATGATGTCCGGCGGCTACATGAAGAAGTATTTCCGGGCGGTATCCCGCCTGACCGCGCTGGCCCGCGAGGGCCAGGCCGGCGAACCAGCGGCCTAGCTCCCGCAGCCGGGCGCGCACATGCCGCCACTGTGCAGGAGTAATGCCCTGCGCCTGATGACGATACGACCGGGCAACCGACGCGACCGACGCGGTGTTCAACTACGCGACCCCGCCGAATGGCCGAGACCGGGCGCCCCTACTCCGTGATGCCAAGCATGGTGCAGATGTTCGGCATGCTGTTGGCCGTGCACAGCCGGTACGTTCCGGGGCGAATGCTGTCCGGAATGATGAGGGTGTCTGGGCCAGGTCCCTCGACGCCAATATCCTTCCAGGTTTGGCCCTTGGGGTCGTTCGCAGGCCACCATGTTGGGGAACCAGAGCCGCCGTCGTCATCGGTCGTGGCAATGAGGTAGTAGCGGACAAGCCAGCTGTTGCCGTCCTGTTCTTCCAGAACCCAGGGGATTCCCCGGGAAGTTTCCTCGGGGAATCGGACCTTGATGGTCTGCCCTGGTTTAGTAGGAGAAGGCGAGACTTTGAGCAGTTCGGGATGCATCTGCGCGTCTGGATCGTTCACCCCTGCCGTGCCGGCTGGTTCTTGGACGGCGGTTCCTCCGGATGTTGAACTTCCACAGCCGGACAACGCCAGCAGTACGACAACCCCAGTCGTCAGTTTGGCTGTCGCATGCATGACCGCCCCTTGTTTGATGTACAACGGTCTGCGTCACGGTAGCGGCGGAACAGCATGGAGAGGAAGGGTGGGACGCTGCGAAGCATAACTTCATGTTGATGCGGCCAGATGACCAGGGCCTGGCCGAGGCAGTCGATTTCTTGGGGACAGAGGATGTGGAGGATCTGGAGCTTGGTGAGAAGTAGGTGCAGGAGGCACTGTGCGGTTCTGTGCCGGTCCTATGGTGGGACACTTACCTGACCGAGCTGGAGCGGACGAGGAATCAAAATCTCGAAAGGGAATTCATGAGATCCAATCAGCCCCGGCCAGATAACCCCTGGCCGCAGGACATGGTCATCTCTGTAAAAGTCGCGCCGAACCACCTATCGCTCCTGCTCTTCATCCGTAGCGTTTGGAATATTGCCCCGGATGTCGCCATTCCCGAGTTGAACCCGGCACCGAAGCCCGGTGCCTCGCGACTGCCTGCCACTGCAGACAGGACTGAGTGGGGCGCCCGTTGGCAGCAGGCTTGGGAACGAGCTTGGGCCTGGTACGACACGGGGGACCAGAAGAACCAGCATCCAACGCCGGAAATCCGCTCCGATCAGGAGAGACACGTGGCCTTCCCGCCGGGCTGGACTACCGAATACGGCTGGGATGGCGTGGACATCGACGGCTTCAACCATTGGCAAATCCAGCTGCAGCCCAACCACATGCTCCCTGTTGAACTACACCCCGAACGCCGCTGTCTGCCGGCTCTGATTGCCGCTTGGAAAACAGGTTTGGACACCGTCCTGGTCATGCCTTATCAGGGGGACTACGCCAAGCGCATCAGCCCAAGGCATCTCGTCGTCTCGGCGCAGACCCATGACGATCCCGAGAGCTACACTCGCGCCTTGGCCTCCAGGCTCCCACCCGGTTAGCTATCAGTTGCCGAGCAGCGGCGCAGGAATGGGACGGGCTGACGGGTCCGCCGGACCGCAAGGCACGCACGGGCGAATAAGCGGCCTCACGACAAAGGGTGCCGGCTCGCCTCCCGGCGGTCCGGCACCCTCCTTGGCGTGCCCAGGACTAGGCGGACGGAGTGTTCCCGTCGGACGGTGCCTGGCCATCCCTGTCACCGAACGTGTCGACGAAACGGGATGCCTTGGCCTGCAGGCCGCCTACCTGCTTGGAATACTTACCGCCGGTCTTGGCGTCGATGTAGTCACCGGTGCTGCCGACGGCACCCTTGATCTTGCCAGAGTGTTCTCCCACGAGACCGGCTGCCTTGTCCTTGAGTCCTCCGGCCTTGCCCTTGAGCTCGTCAAATACAGACACAGCCACCTCCTTTCCGACGGGGGGCCTTTCGCCCCTGCACATCCATCGTAGGCACCGCGCCGCGGGCGCTCAACGGAGTAGACGGCTTAAACAAGGAGGGCTCCCGCCGGGGGAGCCGTGGAGTGGTGGGCGATACTGGGATCGAACCAGTGACCTCTTCCGTGTCAGGGAAGCGCGCTACCGCTGCGCCAATCGCCCCGGTGTGCCCGAGGCGGGCCGCTGGAGAAAACGCTGAAAAAGAGAGCGGACGACGGGATTCGAACCCGCGACATCCACCTTGGCAAGGTGGTGCTCTAGCCAGCTGAGCTACGTCCGCGCGAAACGGTTTCCGGATCACTCCGGACTGCGTTCCAGTGGGCGATACTGGGATCGAACCAGTGACCTCTTCCGTGTCAGGGAAGCGCGCTACCGCTGCGCCAATCGCCCGTGATCTCTCACGAGATGTTTGCTGTGTCGCCGCAAACGAGGTGGGGACGGGATTCGAACCCGCGTATACGGCTTTGCAGGCCGCTGCCTCGCCTCTCGGCCACCCCACCGTGCCTATTCGCAGTTGCGCTAGGACCGGCCAGCGACGCTGGCACGTTACAGTGACTTGCGAGCGGACGACGGGATTCGAACCCGCGACATCCACCTTGGCAAGGTGGTGCTCTAGCCAGCTGAGCTACGTCCGCAAAAGTTTTCCATCACTTTTTCCGCGATCCTTCATCGAACGGCTCGCGGCGTCGCTGTGATTTCCAACGAGTAAAAACTCTATAGGACGATTCCCGCTTCGTCCAATCGACGCTGTGGCGGGTGAAACGACGCGGGCCGGTCGGCCCGGAGGCTATCGACGCGGCGGCGGGCCCGCCGACCCGTTCCGTGGCCCACCCGCGGTCCCGTTCCTCGCCCGCCCCAAAGACCACACAGGTAACAACTGCCCAGGCGCAGTGGCCGGGCGATTTTTGTTTCAGCGCCTCGGTGGGCTAGCATTTCTAGACGTTGCAGGAAGCGCCCGGCGCATCCGGCAGCAAGCCCGGGCGATTGGCGCAGTGGTAGCGCGCTTCGTTCACACCGAAGAGGTCACTGGTTCGAACCCAGTATCGCCCACCACGGAAAACATCCCCGGCCAGGCAGCATCGCCTGGCCGGGGATGTTTCGTTAACGGGCGCGGGGCCGGCCGCCGTCGCGCCGGCCCTGTGCCTTGCGGACCGGAACGGTCAGTGGAACCTGAGAAGATTTCCTTATGACTGCACCACTTCTTGCGCATGCCACCGCCAACGGCCGCATGTACGCGCGCTCCACCTCGGAGCCGCCGTCGGTTCCCTCCATCACCACCGTGATCGCGCAGGAGCCGACCACGCTGGACGGTTGGTTCGCCCACATGGCAGCCACCTCCCTGGCCTCCGATGCCAGGCTGGCCGAGGCCGCCGGAGACCCGGGGCGGCTGCGGTCGCTGGCGAAGGAAGCGACCCTGGCCGCCGACCGCTACCGGGATGCCGCCGCGCTGCGCGGGGACCGCGTCCACGCTTACTGCGAACAGGTGGCACTGCGGGCGCTGGACAGGGAGCACGACGTTGCGGGTGCCCGGGAGGCGCTCAAGGCCAACGGCGAAGAGGCTTTCGCCGCCAGGTTCGACGAATGGTGGCAGCTCTACGGGGTGGAGCCGATAGCCCCGGAGATCACCGTCTGGAACCAGGAAGTCGGATACGCCGGCACCCTGGATCTCGTGGCCCGGATTGCGGGGCGCACCTGCCTGATTGACTTCAAGACCAAGGGCACGGACCGCAACGGTCAGGTCAAGGCGCTCAACGACAAGGTGGTCATGCAGTTGGTGGCCGGCATGAAGGCACAGGAGTCGCTGGTCGACGCCGCGACGGGGAGCTGGGAGCCGTGGGCGCACGGTGACGATCCGCTGCTGCTGGGCGTGGCGATCGGTGAGACGGAAGTCCGGCCGATGCGCGCCAACCCCGAGGTGCTTCGATGGCACTGGTACCGCTTCTGCTCGCTGCGCCGGGCGTGGGAAACGCATCTGCAGGTAGCCGAGGCGGGCCGGGCGCTGCTGCCGATAGCGCCGCCCCCTGCGGCGGCCCTGCAGGCGGTCCAGCAGGCCCACTAAACTGGATCGGAACCCAACGGCAGCGTACTGAAGCGGCAACAGTGAGGACAAGAACTACATGGCGATCCTGAGCATCCGGATTATCGGCGACCCCGTGCTGCGGACCAAGGCGGAAACGGTCACCGCGTTCGGGCCGGAGCTGGCCAAGCTGGTGGCGGACATGGACGAAACCATGGAGGACGTCGACGGCGCCGGGCTGGCCGCCCCGCAGGTTGGCGTGAGCCTGCGCGTCTTCACCTTCCGCGTGGACGGCCGGCGCGGCCACGTGGTCAACCCGGTGCTCGAGCTCAGCGACGACTTCCAGGACGACGTCGCCGAAGGATGCCTGTCGATCCCCGCGCTCGGCTACCCGGTGCGCCGGCGCCGCTGGACACGAGTCACCGGCCAGGACCTGCACGGCAACCCGGTCGAGTACGAGGGCGAAGGGATGCTGGCCCGCTGTTTCCAGCATGAGGCCGACCACCTGGACGGAATCCTCTACATCGACCACCTCACCGGCGAGAACCGGAAGAACGCGCTGCGCTCCATCCGCAACGCGGGATACAACGGAGTGGCCGGCGAGACCCAGGCCCAGCGCGCGGCCCACGTCGGCTCCGGCTTCAGCCGCGGGCCCGCCCCGGCGGGCACGGGTTCCTTCGGGCAGCCGCTGGCATGACGGAAGGCGGCAGGCGCTTGCGGGTCCTCTTCGCCGGCACTCCCGGCGTGGCCGTGCCCTCCCTCGACCGGCTCGTCGGGGATGGCTTCGAGATCGTTGCCGTGCTCACCCGGGAGGACGCGCCGGTAGGGCGTAAACGCGTCCTGACCGCCTCGCCGGTGGCGGCCCGCGCCGCGGAACTCGGCGTGCCGGTGATCCGGGCCAACCGGATCGGATCGGCCGCGGCCGATGCCATCCGGGCAGCCGCCCCGGATGTGGCGGCCATCGTGGCCTACGGCGGCCTCGTCCCGGAGGCCGCGCTCGGCATACCCGAACACGGCTGGATCAACCTGCACTTCTCACTCCTGCCCGCGTGGCGCGGCGCCGCGCCGGTGCAGCACGCCATCATCAACGGCGACGACGTCGTCGGCGCCTCCACCTTCCAACTGGAGAAGGGGCTGGATACGGGCCCGGTGTACGGCACCCTGACCGAGGCGTTGCGCCCCGCGGACACCAGCGGCGAGGTGCTGGAGCGGCTCTCCCACAGCGGCGCCGTGCTGCTGTCGCAAACCCTGGCGGCCGTTGGCGCGGGCACAGCAGTGGCGGTGGCGCAGTCCGGCGACGTCAGCCTCGCGCCCAAGCTGTCCCTGGAGGACGGTCACATTGATTGGCGGCAGCCGGCGCTGGCCATCCGCCGCCGCATCAACGGCGTCACTCCCGAACCCGGTGCCTGGACCATGCTCGACGGGCAGCGCTTCAAGCTGGGCCCGGTACGCCTGCGGCCGGAGCACCGCGGGCTGCCGCCCGGGGCCGTGAGGCTGTCCGGCGGCTCGTCGGCCTCGGCGCTCGTGGGCACCGGTTCCCATGCCGTGGAGCTGGACAGGGTCCAGCCGGCGGGCAAGAAAATGATGGATGCAGCAGATTGGGCCCGCGGGCTCGGACAGCGTGAGGACGTGCACTTCGAATGAGCGGCCGGAATGAAGGCAGCCGGAACAGCGGACGCCAAGGCGGCGGCGGCCAGGGGGCCGGCCGCCGTGATGCTGCGGGGCGGGAGCGAAACCGCG
>NZ_JBNHGF010000074.1:0-10111 GCF_059091005.1 Arthrobacter sp. Y3223164 | reverse complement strand
TGGCGTCCCGGACCGCGAGTGATTCCAGGGCATAGCGCACCTTGAAGACGTTCTCGATCTCACGCTCGTCGAGCCGGTTGACGATATAACCCTTGCCTCAGGCCGTGGCTGCCCTCGGCCTCTTCTCCCAGCGTCGCCACGATGGGCACGAAAACGCGGGCGTTCGCCAGGGCAGCCACTACTTCCGCTTCGCCGCCGGTCCCGGCGGCAAGCCATTGCAGCGCCGCCTCGTAGCCGGGATCCGCGCTGCCGTCATCGTGGTCGAACTGGTGGAGCGGGTTTCCTTCACCGCTCAGGTCCCGTCCGGCCCAGCTTTGGCCGGCCGAGTCCCCCGCCCCGCCGGCTCCCGCCAGCGCGGCGGCGATATGGGCGGGCAGTTGCTTCTTGCCCATGCTGGTCCCTCAGCGCCGTCCCGCAACATCGAGGGCTTCGGGCAGCGTGAACTTGCCCGCGTACAGTGCCTTGCCCACAATCGCTCCCTCGACTCCGGCCGGAACCAGGCCGCGCAGCGTCCGCAGGTCATCCAGGCTGGAGATTCCGCCCGAGGCAACCACCGGCTTGTCGGTCCGCTCGCACATCTGCCGGAGCAGATCCACGTTGGGTCCGCGCAGCGTCCCGTCCTTGGTCACATCGGTGACCACGTACCTCGAGCAGCCGGCGTCTTCGAGGCGGGCCAGCACCTCCCAGAGGTCGCCGCCATCCTGCGTCCAGCCGCGGGCCGCGAGCGTGGTGCCGCGGACATCGAGGCCGACGGCGATGGCGTCACCGTGCCGGGCAATGGCGCGTGCTGTCCATTCCGGGTTTTCCAGCGCGGCGGTGCCCAGGTTGACACGCGCGGCCCCGAATTCAAGCGCGCGCTCCAATGACGCGTCGTCGCGGATGCCGCCGGACAGCTCCACCTTGATTTTCAGCTCGTCGGCGACGCGGCGCAGCACTTCCGTATTGTTGCCCCGGCCGAACGCCGCATCGAGGTCCACCAAGTGCACCCATTCCGCCCCGTCGTTCTGCCACGCCAGCGCAGCCTCCAGCGGATCCCCGTAGCCGGTCTCGCTGCCGGCTTCGCCTTGGACCAGCCGGACGGCCTGGCCGTCGGCAACGTCGACCGCGGGCAAAAGTTCAAGGATGGAGGTTTGGTTCGTCATGGTTCTTCCGCTTTCTGCGCGCCGTCAGCGGGCGCGGGATGGGTGTGGTTACTCGGCCGGTCCGAGGGTGAGCAAGTAGGCAGCCAGCAGCGACAGGCCGGCCAGGATCCAGAAGACGATCACCAACCACTTGGGCAGCCGCTGCTGCCGGAACGAGATGGCGCCGCCGGCCAGCAGCCCGGCCAGGCCCATCAGGAGGATGCTGCCCATGGCTACCTCAGCGTCTTCAACCAGTTGCGCAGCAGCTCCGCGCCGGCGTCTCCGGACTTTTCCGGATGGAACTGGGTAGCACTCAGCGGACCGTTTTCAACGGCCGCTATGAACGGGGCGCCGTGCGTGGACCAGGTCACCAGCGGCGGCGTCATCGCGGGTTGGGTGACGTCGAAGTTCCAGTGCTGCACACCGTAGGAGTGCACAAAGTAGAAGCGCTCGTCTTCGATCCCGGCAAACAGCCGGCTGCCCTCTGCGGCGTCCACGGTGTTCCACCCCATGTGGGGCACGACCTCCGCCGGCAGCGCTTCCACGGTTCCCGGCCATTCCCCGACGCCCTGCGTGCGGACGCCATGTTCCACGCCTTCTTCGAACATGACCTGCAGGCCAACGCAGATTCCCAGCACGGGCCGGCCGCCGGCCACCCGGCGCCCGATCCAGCGAAGCGCGTCCACGGACTTGAGCCCCTGCATGACCGTGGCGAAGGCGCCGACGCCGGGAACCAGCAGGCCGTCTGCGTCGAGGACGTCGTCGGAGGCATGGCTCAGCGTGACGTCGGCACCCACGTGCTCCAGCGCGCGGACTGCCGAGCGGACGTTCCCGGAACCGTAGTCCAGTACGGTGACCTTGGGCGCAGCCGTCACAGGGCTCCCTTCGTCGAGGGAATGCCCTCGACACGTGGATCGGCTTCGACGGCGGCGCGGAGTGCCCGGGCGAAGGCCTTGAACTGGGCCTCGACGATGTGGTGGGGGTCCCTGCCGCCCAGCACGCGCATGTGCAGGCAGATCTGGGCGTGCAGTGTGATCGATTCGAACACGTGGCGGGTCAGCGATCCGGTGAAGTGTCCGCCGATCAAGTGGTACTCCTGGCCTGCCGGTTCTCCCGTGTGCACCAGGTAGGGCCGGCCGGAGATGTCCACGACGGCGTGGGCCAGCGCCTCGTCCAGGGGCACCGTGGCTTCGCCGAAACGGCGGATCCCGGCTTTGTTGCCCAGCGCTTCCTTCAGGGCGTCGCCGATGGTGATGGCGACATCTTCGACGGTGTGGTGCGCGTCGATGTGCGTGTCCCCGCTGGCCTTCACGGTCAGGTCGACGAGCGAGTGCTTCGCCAGGGCGGTGAGCATGTGGTCGTAGAACGGCACGGTGGTGCTGATCTCGGAACGGCCGGTGCCGTCGAGGTCCAGTTCAACCAGCACGGACGACTCGCTGGTGATGCGTTCGAGGCGTGCGGTACGTCCGGTGGTGGTTTCCACGGTCATGGGAGTCCTTTGACGAATTGGTCGACCGGCACGAGCCGGTTCGCTCTTACTAGTTTAGGAGACGGGGCTCGCCACGAGGGCCTTGATGCCGTTGAGGAAGGCTGTGGTCTCGGCCTCAGTGCCGGCGGTTACCCGCAGATGGCCCGGGATCCCGACGTCGCGGATCAGCACGCCGGCTTCCAGCAGTCCCTGCCACACCGAGCGGGGGTCCTCCAGCCCGCCGAAAAACACGAAGTTTGAGTCGGACGGCGCCGGGTCGAGTCCCAGCTCGGCCAGCCCGTCGACAATGCGGTCCCGTTGCGCCTTGATGTCTTCGACGTTGGCCAGCAGCGCATCGGCATGGTCCAACGCGGCCAGGGCCGTTGCCTGCGTAACGGCGGAGAGGTGGTAGGGCAGGCGGACCAGTCGCAGCGCATCGGTAATCTGCGGTGCGGCGGCGAGGTACCCGACCCTGGCGCCTGCCAGCGCGAAGGCCTTGCTCATGGTGCGGGAAACGATGAGCCGCTCCCGCCCCGGCAACAGTGTCAGCGCGCTCGGCGTTCCGGCGTGGGCGAACTCGGCGTAGGCCTCGTCCACGATCACGATGGCCTTGGAGGCTTCCCCCGCTTCATACGCCGCCTCCACGACCTCAAGGCCCAGGGCGGTGCCCGTCGGGTTGTTCGGGGAGCAAAGAACGACCACGTTTGCCGCGGAGCCGGCCACAGCGGCGGCGGCAGCGTCCGGGGACAGCGTGAAGTCTGCCCCCCGCGGAACGGCCACATAATCCGTGTCCGTCCCGCTGGCCAGCAGCGGGTACATGGAATAGGTGGGCGGGAAGCTCAGCAGGGTGCGGCCGGGGCCGCCGAAGGCCTGGAGGATTTGCTGCAGGACCTCGTTCGATCCGTTGGCGGCCCAAATGTTCTCTGCGGTGAGGCCGTGCCCCAAGTAGCGGGCCAGCGCCGTCCTCAGCTTCGTGAACTCGCGATCCGGATACCGGTTCAGACCCGCGGCAGCCTCGCTGACGGCCGAGACGATGGCCTGACGGACAGCATCGGGCAGGCCATGGGTGTTTTCGTTGACGTTCAGGAGGACGGGAACCTCCAGCTGGGGCGCACCATAGGGCTCCAGGCCCCGGAGATTTTCCCGCAACGGCAGGCGGTTCAGGCGTTCTAACTGCTCACTCACCGATCCAGTTTAAGCTTCGGCCCGCCCGGGGCAGGAATCGGGCGGGCCGAAGCAGCTCATATTACGGCTGCCTCAGCGCGCGGACGGGACCAGCAGCTGCTGCCCGGCGTGGACGATGTCCCCCTGCAGGCCGTTCAATTGCGCGATCTCGAAAATGACATCGTGGGGGTTGCGGTCCGGCGCGGACTGCACTGCTATGTCCCACAGTGACTGGCCGCTGCCGACCGTGACGGTCGCCGCCGGCCCCGGCCCCAGCCCCCCGGCGGCGGCCATTGCCGGAGCAGTGAAGAAACCGATCAGGGTCAGGGCTGCGGCCGCGGCGAGCATCAGCGGCAGGCCGATCAGCAACAAACGGCCGCGGCGGGTCAGCCGCAGGCCTGTGCTGGTACGAAGGCCGGCGGGCTGCGGTGCGAGCTGGGCGGACATGGTGCCACCTTTCCGATATTCGATCTATTTCGGCTGGTTTCGATCGTCTTGCAACGGTATTCGAACGTATCTTCGAATACGTCTTCTACAGTTTTAGCACTGGTGATCGAACATTGTCGAGACTCAGTCGAACAAATGTTTGAAATTCGCTACCGCCTCGCCTAGCGTTGTAAGCGTCGGGCGGCAGTAAGAGCAGTGCATCAGCCGCCACCGACAAAACAGTTGAGACAACAGTCCATGTGCGGTTCCGCTACGGCGCCGGCGCAGGGACCACTACGGGGAGACCGGGGCCGGACATGTCGGAAGAGACCACCACCACTGCCGGAGCGAAGCGACGCGGCCGGCCCGTCAAAGTGGGGCGCAGCCTGACGCCGAGGCAGAAGAAGATCCTGGAAACCATCCAGCGCTCCGTCATGTCCCACGGATACCCTCCGTCCATGCGCGAGATCGGTGACACGGTCGGTCTGGCAAGCCTGTCCAGCGTCACGCACCAGTTGGCCCAACTGGAGAAGATGGGCTACATCAGGCGCGACCCCAAGCGTCCCCGTGCCATGGAAATCCTGACCCCGCTGACACTCGAGCACGGGGGTGTGGAAATCGTCGGAGTTGATGAACCGCAACAGCTGCGCAGCTCCAGCGGCGTCGCCGTATCCGAGCTGACCACGTCATCCGACACGGCGATGGTGCCGCTGGTGGGAAGGATCGCAGCGGGCGGGCCGATCCTGGCGGACCAGGCGGTCGAGGACGTCATGCCCCTGCCGCGGCAACTGGTGGGACACGGCGAGTTGTTCATGCTCAGGGTCTCGGGCGATTCCATGATCGATGCGGCCATCTGTGACGGCGACTGGGTCGTGGTCCGCCAGCAGCACACGGCCGAGAACGGCGACATCGTGGCGGCACTGCTCGACGACGAAGCAACGGTCAAGACCTTCCGGCAGCGCGACGGCCACACCTGGCTGTTGCCGCAGAATACCCAGTACGAACCGATTCTTGGCGACCACGCAACCATCATGGGCAAGGTTGTCTCGGTGATGCGGGCCCTCTGACGCGCCCGGTCTCCCCGGTCCGCGCTGCAGCCACCCCGGGATCCCCTGCCCGCACGGGCGGTCCCCGCGCAGGGCCCCGCTCGCTCCGGAACGGGCGTGCCCCCAACCCGTTCAGGCTGAGGCCGTAGCCAGCCTTTCCAAGACCTGGCGGGCCGTGGCGCCGTCCTTGGTACTCCAGAAGGGCGGCAGGGCGCTGCGGAGGAAACTCCCGTAGCGCGCCGTCGCCAGCCGGGAGTCCAACACGGCCACCACTCCACGGTCGTTTGACGCGCGGATCAGCCTGCCGGCTCCCTGGGCCAGCCGCACGGCCGCATGGGTCGCCGAGACCGTCATGAAACCGTTTCCCCCGGACTGCGCCACGGACCGGGTTCGGGCAGTCGTGAGCGGGTCATCCGGCCGGGGGAACGGAATCCGGTCGATGACCACGAGCCGGCACGCGGAACCGGGAACGTCGACGCCCTGCCAGAGCGTCATGGTGCCGAACAGGCAGGTGTCGGGCTCTTCGGCGAATTGGCGGACCAGCGCGCCCATCGACGATTCGCCCTGGCACAGGATGGTCAGGTCGGTGCGCCCGCGCAACTCGGCCGCGGCTTCTTCTGCCGCACGCCGCGAGGAGAACAGGCCCAGGGCGCCGCCGCGCGAGGCCAGCAGCAGCTCCTCGAGTTCATCGAGCTGTTCCGGGCTGGTGCCCCGGCCCGGCTTCGGCAGATGCGACGCCACGTAGAGCACGCCCTGCCTGGGGTAATCGAAGGGGCTGCCCACGTCCACGCTGGAATAGGCGGGCGCGCCGGCTCCGAGCAGTCCGAGCGACCCGGCGACGGCATCGAAGGTCCCCCCGACCGACAACGTCGCCGATGTCAGCACAACGGTATGGTCGTCGAACAAGCCCTCACGCAGCCGGGACGCCACCGAGAGCGGCGCTATGTTCAACGTTGCCGGCTGGTCGTCATTGGCGGCGTAGTCGCCGGCCTCGCCATAGGTGCTGGGACGGGTCGCCCAGATGACCTCCCGGGAGTCCGGAGCGGACAGCAGCCGTTCGGCCAGTTCCAGCACGGCCGCGAGCCGTGAGCGCGCCATCTGCCGTCCGCCGTCCGCTGCCCCCGCACCCTCGGGCTTCGAGTCGGAGAGCGCCGCGCGGGCCGCTTCCCGTACCTGCGCGAGAACCAGCTCATGCTCCTCGCGTAGGCCGGCCGCCAGCAGGCCGGTGGGCACCGACTGCAGGACGTCCTCCAGCGCATCGGCGGCGGAGTTCAAAGGCTCCACGCTGATCCCCGTGTGTTTGCGTGCCGTCGAGGCGGCGGTACGCACCATGGCGGCGGAGAGTTGCCCCGCGACGGCGCTGGTGACGCGGTCCTGCAGCTCATGGGCCTCGTCGATGACCACCACGTCATAGTCCGGGAGTACCGCGACGCCCTCGAAGGCGTTGATGGCCAGCATGGCATGGTTCGTGATCACGATGTCTGCCTCCGCCGCGCGGCCCCGTGCCAGTTCGCTGAAGCACTCGGCGGCCAGGGGACACTTCTGGGCGCCCAGGCACTCCATGGAGCCGACGGAGACCTGCCGCCAGGCCCGATCGCTGACACCGGGCACCAGTTCATCCCGATCCCCGGTTTCGGTCTCGTGCGCCCACTCGCGCAGGCGCACGACTTCCTTGCCCAGCGCGCCCGAGGCGCCGGAAGCCGACGCTGCGCCGGCCGGAGAAGGATGCGGCACCGCGTCCTCGCCGAGGCTGAACAGCGCCGCCGGCGCGTCCTCGTCCGGAAAGCCGCCCGCGAGCTTGTGCAGGCAGAGGTAATTGTTCCTGCCCTTGAGCAAAGCGACGTCCAGCGGCCTGGGCAGCTCGTCGGCGACGGCCTCCAACAGCCGGGGCAGGTCCCGCTTGACGATCTGCGATTGCAGCGCCAACGTTGCCGTGGAGACGATCGCCGGCTTCTCCCCCTCCAGCGCCTGGACCATGAGCGGCACTAAGTAGGCCAGCGACTTGCCGGTGCCTGTGCCCGCCTGCACCAGCAGGTGTTGCCGGCGCTCGAAGGCCTCGGCTACTTTCGCCGCCATCTCGTGCTGGCCGGCACGGTGCTGCCCGCCCATCTCCTGTACGGCGACGTCAAGCAGCCGCAGCGCCTCACCGGCGGGAACCTGGAGGTCAGTCATGCCGGAGGAACTGTTCCAGCTCCGATGCCAGGCCCTCGCGCACCATCACGTCGAGCCGCGTGCCGTCCCCGCCATGCTCCATGGAGAGGATCTCGGCGTCTTCATTGTGCAGGCGGCTAATCACTTCGCCGCGGTCGTAGGGCACCAGCAGCTGCAGCTTCACACTGGGCCGCGGGATTGTCTCGCTGACGAGCCGAAGCAGCTCATCGATGCCCTGCCCGGTCCGCGCCGAAACCACGACGTGCCGCGGTTCACGCTGGCGCAGTCGCTCGACCACGAACGGATCGGCGGCATCGGCCTTGTTCAAGACGACGATTTCCGGAATGTGCCGTGCTTCGATTTCGGTCAGCACCTCGCGCACCGCGGCGATCTGGCCCTCCGGGTCGGGATGCGAGACGTCGACGACGTGCAGGATGACGTCGGCGTCGGCAACCTCCTCCAGGGTGGAGCGGAAGGCTTCCACCAGCTGCGTCGGCAACGACCGGACGAACCCTACCGTGTCGGCGAGCGTGTAACCGATACCGTCCGGTGTTTCCGCCCGGCGGACGGTCGGATCCAAGGTGGCGAAGAGCGCGTTCTCGACCAGCACACCCGCATCGGTCAGGCGGTTGAGCAGCGACGACTTGCCGGCATTGGTGTAGCCGGCGATTGCCACCGACGGCACGGCATTGCGGCGGCGGTTGGCGCGCTTGGTTTCCCGTGCGGGCTTCATGGCGGTGATCTCCCGGCGCAGCTTCGCCATCCGGGTACGGATGCGCCGGCGGTCCAGCTCGATCTTCGTCTCACCGGGCCCGCGGGAACCAATGCCGCCGCCGGCCGCCCCCACCCGGCCGCCGGCCTGCCGGGACATGGACTCGCCCCAGCCTCGGAGCCTGGGCAGCAGATACTCAAGCTGGGCCAGCTCTACCTGGGCCTTGCCTTCGCGGCTCTTGGCATGCTGCGCGAAAATGTCCAGGATGAGCGCGGTGCGGTCAATGACCTTGACCTTCACGATGTCTTCCAAACCGCGGCGCTGCGACGGCGACAGCTCGCCGTCGACAATGACAGTGTCGGCGCCGGTGGACATCACAATGTCGCGCAGTTCCTGGGCCTTGCCGGAGCCCAGGAAAGTCCCCGGATCCGGCTTCAACCGGCGCTGGACAATACCGTCCAGCACCTCGGAGCCGGCTGTCTCGGCCAGCGCTGCCAGCTCCCGCAAGGAATTGTCGGCGTCGTCGGCCGTGCCTTCGGTCCAGAGACCGGCGAGGACAACGCGCTCCAGGCGCAGCTGCCGGTACTCAACCTCGGTGACGTCCTCAAGCTCGGTGGACAGGCCGGCTACGCGCCGCAGGGCGCGGCGTTCCGCGAGGTCCTGCTGGTCGCCGTCGAATTCGGAATGCTCGGCATCAAGTTCGGAGAGTGCCTGGGCTCTGCCGCCGACGCCCTGTTTGCCTCGCGCCGCGGTGTCGCGGGCCAGGATTCGGTCGATGACCGCCTGGATCTCGTCAGGCGTCATTTCCGGTTCCGGTGTCGGCTGGGGGTTGTTGGTGGTCATGCTCTCCTTCGAAATGTCCGTGGTCTTATCGTAGTCCTCCGGGATGCGGCCGGCAGAGCCCGAAGATGCAGTTTGTGGATGATTCGCCAAAAGTCCTCCTGGCATGGGCCCGGGCGCTGCCGGGCGGGAAAGGCGGGGCTGCCGCCCGGCCGGGCGGCAGGGCAAGCAGCGGGTGCCGGGGACCGCCGCAGCCCTTGCGGCGGCTGCGGCACCGGATCAGAAGGGACTCGAGTGAGCCTTCGGGAACGGTGATTGCCCGGCGGCCGGGGAGGTCAAGGCCTCAACCATCGGCACGCGCTGTCCGGCTACGAGCGGGGACAGCAGGTTACGGCGCAATCACAGGTTTTTCATGCCTCCCACGGTATCAGAGCGGACGTTGCTTAGGTGGGCCTAGATACCGATTCCGCGGTCGGCGCACTAATCTGGCCGATTATGGGAACAGAGCACTACTTCAGCGCGCAACCAGGCAATCCCGAGGTTCGCCGCACCCTCGCCGTCGAGCTGGATGGCCGCATGCGGCAGCTGCAAACAGCTGGAGGCATCTTCAGTCCGGACGGCCTCGACAAGGGCACGGCGGTGCTTTTGGACGAGGTCCCTCCGCCTGCTCCGGAAGGCAACCTGCTCGACGTCGGCTGCGGGTGGGGACCGCTCGCGCTCACCATGGGGCTGAAGTCCCCCGATGCCACGGTGCTGGCCGTGGATGTCAATGAACGCAGCATCGCCCTGACCAACGACAACGCCGCGTCGCTGGGGCTGGCCAACGTCCGTGCCTGCCGCCCGGAAGACGTTGACCCGGCCCTGCAGTTCCACACCATCTGGTCCAATCCTCCGATTCGGATCGGCAAGAGCGAGCTTCACGCACTGTTGCTGATGTGGCTGCCCCGCCTCGCACCCGGGGGCACCGCCTGGCTGGTCGTCCAGAAGAACCTGGGATCGGACTCGCTGCAACGCTGGCTCGCGGCCGAACTGCCGTCGGATTTCGCGGTCAGCCGGGAAAGCACCGCAAAGACGTTCCGGGTGCTCTGCATACGGCGGGCCGGCTGAGCCGCTTCGGTCAGGCCACCACGCCTCGGGACACGAGCACGGCGGGGCCGCTCAGCTCCACATGTTCCCGCCCGTCGGCCGCAGGGATGAACCGGACCCGGACAACGCCGCCCGGCACGCCGACCTGCCAGTCGTC
>NZ_JBNHGF010000073.1:0-10139 GCF_059091005.1 Arthrobacter sp. Y3223164 | reverse complement strand
GGTTGCCGGAGGCGTCCAGCGGGTACCAGACCGGGATCGGCACGCCGAAGAAGCGCTGGCGGGAAATGAGCCAGTCGCCGTTAAGTCCTTCGATCCATTTCTCGTAGCGCGAGCGCATGAACGCCGGATGGAATTCGATCTCCCGCCCCCGGCTGATCAGCCGTTCCCGCCGGTCCGCGTCGCGACCGCCGTTGCGGATGTACCACTGCCGTGAGGTGACGACCTCCAGCGGCTTGTCGCCCTTTTCGTAGAAGTTGACCGGGTGGGTCATCTTCTGGGGCTCGCCATCCAGTTCGCCGGCCTCGGACAGCAGCTCCACGATCTTCTCCTTGGCGGAGAAAACGGTCTTGCCGGCCAGCTCGGCGTAGTTCGCCTTGCCTTCCTCGGTGGTGATCCACTCCGGGGTGTCGGCCATGATGCGCCCGTCGCGGCCCACGATGGAGCGGGTGGGCAGCTGCAGTTCCCGCCACCACGTCACGTCGGTCAGGTCGCCGAAGGTGCAGACCATGGCGATGCCGGCGCCCTTGTCGGGCTTGGCCAGCGGGTGGGCCTTGACCTCCACCTCCACGCCGAACAGCGGGGACTTTACGGTGGTGCCGAAGAGTTTCTGGTAGCGCTCGTCGTCGGGGTTGGCAACCAGTGCCACGCAGGCGGGCAGCAGTTCGGGGCGGGTGGTCTCGATGTGGACCTTTTCGCCGTCGGCGGTTTCGAACGCGTAGCGGTAGTAGGCGCCGGGCATCTCCCGGTCCTCGAGCTCGGCCTGCGCCACGGCGGTGCGGAACGTGACGTCCCAGAGCGTGGGGGCCTCGGCCACGTAGGCGTCGCCGGAGTTCAGGTTGGCCAGGAAGGCACGCTGGGAAACGGAGCGGGACACGTCATCGATGGTCCGGTAGGTCAGATCCCAGTCCACCGACAGGCCAAGGGTGCTGAAGAGGTTCTCGAAGACCTTCTCGTCCTCCACGGCCAGGGTTTCGCAGAGCTCGATGAAGTTCCGGCGCGAGACGACGTCGAAATCGCGCTGGTTCTTCGCCGGCGTGGCAGGCGGCTGGTAGTCCGGGTCGTACGCCACCGACGGGTCGCAGCGGACGCCGTAGTAGTTCTGCACCCGGCGCTCGGTGGGCAGGCCGTTGTCGTCCCAGCCCATCGGGTAGAACACGTTCTTGCCGCGCATCCGCTGATAGCGGGCCAGCACGTCGGTCTGGGTGTAGGAGAACATGTGTCCCACATGCAGCGAGCCCGAAGCCGTCGGCGGGGGAGTGTCGATCGAGTAGACCTGCTCCCGCGTGGTCTCGGGATTGAACTTGTAGGTCCCCTCCTCGCGCCAGCGCCGGGTCAGGGCATCCTCAAGGCCTTCGAGGGCGGGCTTGTCGGGAACGTTAACGGTAACGGGCGTGTCTGTGCCCGGGGTATGTTCTGCCATGCTGGCCATTCTTTCATGCCGGGCAGGGAATGAAGATTCTGCACGACGGCGGCGCAGCACCTGATTGCCCCGGCTCGCCGCTAGGGCCGGGGACGGCGTGCAGACCTACCCGCCGCAGCGGGTGAATGCGTAGGATGCGCCCATGGCGAACGTTCACATCAAGCGCGTCTACGAACCCGCCGACGACGGCGACGGCTACCGGGTGCTGGTGGACCGGATCTGGCCGCGGGGCATCAAGAAGGAGGGCGCCGGGGTGGACCTGTGGCTGAAGGAGGCGGGAACCTCGGCCGAGCTGCGCAAGGAGTTCAGCCACCGGCCGGAGAAATTCGACGCCTTTGCCGTGGCGTACCGGCAGGAACTGGACGGTTCGGAGGCGCTGGAGCGGCTGGTGGAGCTGGCGCGCGAGCAGCCCAAGCTCTGCCTGCTGTACGGGGCCAAGGACAAGGAGCACAATCAGGCAGTGGTGCTGCGCGGGATGATTTTGGAGCACCTCGGTGTGGAATCCGGCTGACGTACCGCGGAACACCCGGGGCGCAAGGAACAGCCGGGGCACAAGTGGCGAAGGCAGGGGCGACGGCGGGGCGCCTCCGGCCACGAGGCACCGTGCCGGGGGCCTCGCCGCCTTCGCGCTGCCGGCTGCTGCGGCCTTGGCCGCTTCGGTGCCGGGGTGCGGTGCTTACGCGGGGCCTGGCGCGGCCCCTCCGTGTCTCCCGCCGGAATATTCAGTCAGTCCGACGGATGCCCGGCCAGGACAGACCGTCACCGTGGCGGCTGCCGACGCCGACTGCAATCCCCGCTACGGCAGCAATGCGCAGATCGAGGTGACAGTGGTGGACGCGTCGGGAGCGGAAATCGTCAACGCCACCGCCCCTATGAACGACGGCGGCGGCTTCAGCTACGCGTTCGTCATCCCCGAACAAGCGGCCGCGGGCGAGGCGGCTGTGACGGCCATGCCCCGTCACATCGACTGGTGCGATGACACCGGCCGGAACAACAGAGCCGCCACGGTTGCCGGCGGCCAACTGGAAAGGGCGGCCTGCGCGGTCCCCCTTAGACCGCTCACCGTCGAGCGGTGAAGTCGCCCGAAGTCGCGCGGTGAATGCCACGCCTGAACCACTTTCTTCGTCTGCCGCTACGCTGTGGTTCATGACCAGGCGCGCAATAGTCACCGGAGCAAGTTCGGGTATCGGGGCAGCTACCGTTCGGGCGCTGCGGGGAAGCGGCTGGGACGTGGTGGCAGTTGCCCGCCGCGCCGAGCGGCTGGCCGCCCTCGCCCGGGAGACCGGCGCCTTCGCCATGCCCGCGAACGTGACCGACCAAGCTTCAGTGGACCGGCTCGCAGCTACCGTCTTGTCCGACGGAGGGATCGACGCGCTGGTGAACATCGCCGGGGGAGCATTCGGCGTGGACACCATCGGGGAGGGAAAGCCGGCCGATTGGCAGAAGATGTACGAGGTCAACGTCCTCGGCTCCCTGCGCATGATCCAGGCATTTCTTCCGGCTTTGCGCGCTAACGGCGAGGGATCGGTGGTGCTGCTGACGTCAACGGCCGGGCTGGTGGCCTACGAAGGCGGTGGAGGCTACGTAGCAGCCAAGTTCGCCCAGCACTCGATGGCCAATACCCTGCGCCTGGAAGAAGCGGAACACAACGTGCGCGTGATCGACATCCTGCCCGGCCTGGTGCAGACGGAGGAGTTCTCACTGAACCGGCTCGGCGGTGACCGGCAAGCGGCCGAGAACGTCTACGCCGGTGTGGAGAAACCGCTGCTGGCCGAGGACGTAGCCGGCGTCGTGGCGTACTCGCTCAACCTGCCGCATCACGTCAACCTTGACCAGATCGTCATGCGTCCCGTGGCCCAGGCCGCCGCGCACAAGCTGATTCGGAAGTAGCACTTCCGGTCGGTAGCCTTACCGTTTCGGGCACAACAGGAAGTTTCTGCCTGAGACGTGTTCCGAACGGAATAAAGTGGTGCCATTGCAGCGCGAGCGAGCGCGTTCCTGACTGTCCAACGCTGGGGAGTGGACGGAGGCAACTACAAGCGGAGTCTAAAAGAGCGCACAATAGTTTCAATGTGCCGCCTCACCTTCTTAAAGGTGGCAGACCGATTTGTCGCTCCGGAGTTCAATCGTTCCTTTGTGGAGGTCGCGGAGATGAGCGCCGGATTGCACACTCCTTGAAATAAATGAGCAGCAATAAAGCAACCTCAGACTCTATGCAGTAGGGTCCTTCTCAAAAGGTTCCTGAGAAGCGAACAACCAGGACCAAATCTATTATTTGAGGTGACAGCGATTGGACGGGCCGGGGTGGTGGGATTGGTTGGGTCTGGTGGGAACTGCTATTGGTTTCCTCGTAGCCTTCATTCAGCTATCCCGAACGCGAAAAGCAGCGGCTGCGGCTACCGAGGCCTTGGGTGCGGCCCAAGTGAAGCTCAGCGGGGACGCTTTGTCCGCGGCCATGCCGGTGCTTCGGGATCTGCAGGCTGATTTGGACCTCGCAATAAGTGCCAACGAAGCCGAAGCAGCTCAGCGCGCCCTGGTCAGATTTGGGCATGCAGCCCATGAAATTGCATCTCTTCTCGAAAACATCGAGGAGGGAGCGGCGAAGCTCATTGAAAGAGTGAAAGTCGCAGGTGGTCGAGCGCTCGACGTTAAGCAATCGCTTGCTGGCAAGCAAAATCCAGACGTCGCCCGCACAGCTAAGGCTATTTCGGCAGAAATAGGAAAGCTGTCCAGTGAATTGGCGGGTGTCGTTGCCCAGATACGCTACAAGTTGCAGGAGGACCCTGATGTTCGAAGAAGATGAGTGGATGCAGCTCGTGACGGAGCTCATGGCAGCAACTCGCTCCAATGTCCTGAATTGGTCGGAGCAGGATGATAGTGCGATAGCCGTCGTCGGAGACAGCTCATACGAGATCGGATCTGTGGACGAGGACGGCCGAATCCCTTACTTCTTGGGTGTCAGGATCCGTGAGAATGATGTCACCACAGAAATCGCGAGACTCGAATCAGAGCCTGTAAGTGAAGATCGGGACTGGACTGCCGGCGAGAGACTCGTTGAACTGCGGAATCTCGCATTCCGTTCAGCGAAAGGCGCCCCGCAGATATTTGGGAAGCTCCTGGCGGAACTGAAGAAGGCTGGCGGCAATGAAGCGCCATTCTAACAATCCCGCCCATCAAGATCTGAACGCATGCGTCGGCGCTAAGAAGTAGGCTCCCTGGGCATGAAGATGTTTGCCACGCAGGGAGTGGACGGTCTCATCTCCAGCACGTATTTCGCCCGCGTTTCGACAGCCGCGCCGCCAGGGCCGTAAACTTGAGTCATCAGCGCTGACCCGGCCATCACCGGTGAGCTTCCGGAAGAACAGCCCAGGCCAACATCCTGGGCCCAGTAGAACCGGACGGGTATGCCCGTCACAGCAGCGAATGAGTGGCTGTCCCTTTGCACCGGTTCCGGCGCATCAGGCCAGCAAGTGAGGTGGTACCGCGGGTTCCGCCCCGGCAGCACGGTGAGGCTTTTCCAGCCGCACCGGAGGCACCGGAGCAGGGCACGTCCTCGCAGAAGTACCCACACTTGCCGAGCTGTCTTTCCAGGATGACGAACATGCCACAGATCTATCCCAAGGCTTCCACCGCCGGCGCTGCCGCTGCCGAGAGCTCGCCTAAGTTCCCCGAGATCGAGGAGCTGGTGCTCAAATACTGGCAGCAGGACGGCACCTTCCAGGCCTCCGTCGATGCCCGCGACGCCGGCAGCGACGGCAGCAACGAGTTCGTCTTCTATGACGGCCCGCCCTTCGCCAACGGCCTGCCGCACTACGGCCACCTGCTCACCGGGTACGTCAAGGACCTGGTTGCCCGTTACCAGACCCAGCGCGGCCACAAGGTGGAGCGCCGCTTCGGTTGGGACACGCACGGGCTGCCGGCCGAGCTGGAAGCCATGAAGCAGCTGGGCATGACGGACAAGCAGCAGATCCTGTCCATGGGCATCGACAAGTTCAACGACGCCTGCCGCACCTCCGTGATGAAGTACGCCGACGAATGGCAGAACTACGTCACCCGCCAGGCCCGCTGGGTGGATTTCGAGAACGACTACAAGACGCTCAACGTCGAGTACATGGAGTCGGTCCTCTGGGCCTTCAAGCAGCTGCACGAAAAGGGCCTGACCTACCAGGGCTTCCGCGTGCTGCCGTACTGCTGGCGGGACGAGACTCCGCTGTCCAACCACGAGCTGCGGATGGACGACGACGTCTACAAGATGCGCCAGGACCAGACGGTCACGGTCACCTTCCCGATCCGCGCCGACGGGTCGGACAACGCGCTGGCGGCGGAGCTAGCCGGCGTCAACGCGCTCGCCTGGACCACCACGCCGTGGACGCTGCCCACCAACGCAGCCCTCGCCGTCGGGCCCGAGATCAGCTACGCGGTGCTGCCGGCCGGCCCCAACGGGACGCAGGCCGCGGGGGAGAAGTTCCTGGTGGCGGAGGACCTGCTCGGCTCCTACGCCAAGGACCTGGGGTACGACGACGCCGCTGCCGCCACCGAGGCGGTGGCGGCCCGGTACGTGGGGGCCCAGCTGGCCGGGCTGCGCTACGAGCCGCTCTGGGACCACTACGCGGACGCCGCGAAGTGGGGCACCGGCAACGCGTGGCAGATCGTCGTGGCCGACTACGTGACCACCACCGACGGCACGGGCTTAGTCCACCAGGCGCCGGCGTTCGGCGAAGACGACCAGAAGGTCTGCGAAGACAACGGCATCCCCGTGATTGTCTCCGTGGACGAGGGCGCCAAGTTCCTGCCCTATTTCGCCGAGGGCCCGCTGGCCGAGATCGCCGGCGTGCAGGTGTTCGAGGCGAACAAGCCGATCACCCGGGTGCTGAAGGCCGACGGCCGGCTGGTCCGCCAGGCCAGCTACGAGCACAGCTACCCGCATTGCTGGCGCTGCCGCACGCCGCTGATCTACCGCGCCATCTCCTCCTGGTACGTGGAGGTCACCAAGTTCAAGGACCGCATGGTCGAGCTGAACCAGCAGATCAACTGGATCCCGGAAAACGTCAAGGACGGCCAGTTCGGCAAGTGGCTGGAGAACGCCCGCGACTGGTCCATCAGCCGCAACCGCTTCTGGGGCTCGCCCATCCCGGTGTGGGAATCGGACAACCCGGACTACCCGCGCCGCGAGGTGTACGGCTCGCTGGCCGAGCTGGAGGAAGCGTTCGGCACCCTGCCGCGCAACCACGACGGCGAGGTCGACCTGCACCGCCCGTACATCGATGAGCTGGTCCGGCCCAACCCGGACGACCCGACCGGCCAGTCCATGATGCGCCGTGTGGAGGACGTGCTCGACGTCTGGTTCGACTCCGGTTCGATGCCCTACGCCCAGGTGCACTACCCGATGGAGAACAAGGACTGGTTCGACAGCCACAACCCGGCCGACTTCATTGTGGAATACATCGGCCAGACCCGTGGCTGGTTCTACACCATGCACGTGCTCGCGACCGCGCTGTTCGACCGCCCGGCCTTCCGCAACGTGATCAGCCACGGCATCGTGCTCGGCTCCGACGGGCAGAAGATGTCCAAGAGCCTGCGCAACTACCCGGACGTGTCCGAAGTCCTGGACCGCGACGGCTCCGACGCCATGCGCTGGTTCCTGATGGCCTCCCCGATCCTGCGCGGCGGCAACCTGATCGTCACCGAGCAGGGCATCCGCGACGGCGTCCGCCAGGTGATGCTGCCGCTATGGAACGTGTGGCACTTCTTCAAGCTCTACACCAACTCCGCGAACAACGGGGCAGGCCATGAGGCCGTCTCCGTCCTCGGCGATACCGAACGGATCAAGGGCATGGAGTCCCTGGACCAGTTCATCCTGGCCAACACCGGGGACCTGGTCCGCGACATGACGGCCGCGCTCGATGCCTACGATGTTTCCGGCGCCTGCGACGCGCTGCGCGAGTACCTGGACACCCTGACAAACTGGTACGTCCGCCGCTCCCGCCAGAGGTTCTTCGACGAGGACCGCGACGCGTTCGACGTGCTCTACACCGCGCTGGAGGCAGTCTGCCGCGTGGCCGCTCCGCTGCTGCCGCTGGTCACCGAGGAGATCTGGCGCGGGCTGACCGGCGGGCGTTCCGTCCACCTGACCGACCTGCCCGACGCCGGCGAGTTCCCGCAGCTGTCCGAACTCGTGGAACTGATGGACACCACCCGGCAGATCTGCTCCTCCGGCTCGAGCCTGCGCAAGGCCGCGAACCTGCGCGTGCGGCTGCCGCTGGCCTCGCTGACCGTGGTGGTGCCGGGCGCCGAGCGGCTCTCCGGCCAGTACGCCGTGATGATCCAGGACGAGCTGAACATCAAGTCGGTCCGGCTGATCGACGCCGCCGACGCCGCCCCGGAAGAGTTCGGCATCTCGCAGAAGCTGGTGGTCAACGCCCGTGCGGCCGGCCCGCGGCTGGGCAAGAACGTGCAGCAGGCCATCAAGGCCGCCAAGTCCGGTGACTGGTCGGTGGACGACGCCGGTGCCGTCACCGCCGGGGGACTGCTGCTCGAGCCGTCGGAGTACTCCCTGGAAACCGTCGTGTCCGGGGACGCCGCGGCCGGCGCGGCGGTCACCATGCTGCCCGGCGGCGGGTTCCTGGTGCTGGATACCACCGTGACCGCCGAACTGGAGGCCGAAGGCGTGGCCCGCGACTACGTGCGCACCATCCAGCAGGCACGCAAGGATGCCGGACTGGTGGTCAGCGACCGCATCCGCACCACGGTGACGGCGGACCAGTCCGTCCTGGACGCGCTGACCCTGCACCAGGGGCTGGTCTCGCAGGAAACCCTCACCGTGGACCTGGTCCTGGTGGCCGGGGACGGCGACGCCGTGTCCGTGGAAAAAGCCGGATCCTGAAGGGGGCACCAAACCATGAGTGATGAATTCGGCGTCGAGAGCGTCTACGCGGAACTGCTGGGCCGCGCCCCGGAAAACAAGATGGAACCGCGCATGGAACCGCTGTTCCGGGCGATGGACATCCTCGGCGAACCGAACAAGGCCTTCGCCAGCATCCACCTGACCGGCACGAACGGCAAGACGTCCACGGCCCGGATCATCGAGGCCGGGCTGCGGGCGCACGGACTGCGGACGGGCCGCTACACCAGCCCGCACCTGTCCAAGGTGACCGAACGGATCAGCATCGACGGGGAGCCCGTTGCCGACGAGACGTTCGTGCGGGTCTGGGACGAAATCCGGCCGTACCTGGAAATCGTCGACCAGGAATTGGACGCCGAGGGCGCGCCCCGGTTGACCTACTTCGAGTGCGTGACCATCCTGGCCATCGCCATCTTCGCCGACGAGCCGGTGGAGGTGGCGGTGATCGAGGTTGGCCTGGGCGGCATCACCGACGCCACGAACGTGGTGGACGGCCAGGTCTCGGTGATCACCCCGATCTCGCTGGACCACACCGACCTGCTCGGCGACACCACCGAGGACATTGCCCGGGAGAAGGCCGGGATCATCAAGCGCGGCGGCTACCTGGTCAGCGCGGCCCAGCCACTGGACGCAGCACAGGTGCTGCTGGAACAGGCGCGGGACCTTCAGGTGCCCTTCCGCTTCGAAGGCGTGGAGTTCGGGGTCGAGTCCCGCAAGGTCGCCGTCGGCGGCCAGCAGCTGACCATCAACGGGCTGGCAGGCCGCTACCAGGACCTGCTGCTGCCCCTGCACGGCGCGCACCAGGCCCAGAACGCGGCGGTCGCCGTGGCCGCGCTGGAAGCGTTCCTCGGCGGCGGCGAAAAGGAACTCAACGTGGAAGTCCTGCGCGAGGCGTTCCTGGAGGTGACCTCGCCGGGCCGGCTGGAAGTAGTGCGCACAGCGCCGACGATCATCGTGGATGCCGCCCACAACCCCGACGGGATGAAGGCCAGCGCGCAGGCCATCCTGGAGGCGTTCAACTTCACGAAGCTCATCCCGGTGGTCGGCGTCCTGCAGGAAAAGGACGCCGTCGGCCTGCTGACCCAGCTGCGCGAGCAGCTCAGCGACCTCACCGACGAAATCTGCGTCACCGAGTCCAACTCACCGCGGGCCATTCCCGCCGAGCAGTTGGCCGAGGATGCCATGGCCGCCGGTTTCCCCGAGGACGCCGTGCACATCGCGCCCCGGCTCGACGACGCGATCGAATGGGCCGTCGGGCGGGCCGAAGCCGACAACGACCTCGCCGGCGGCGTGCTGATCACCGGGTCCATCACCCTGGTCGCCGACGCCCGCATCCTGCTAGGAAAGTAACAAGATCCATGGCCAAACTGACCAAAGCCCAGCGCGAGTGGCGTCCGGACATGCCGAAGAAACGGCGCTCGATCAAGACGATGTTCGCCTCCACCGTGCTGCTGCTGGAAGCCTTCGTCGCCTTCTTCGCCACGCTGGTGGTGTTCGGGCTCTACCGGGACGACGTGCCGCCGGCGCTGATCCTCGGGCTCGGGATCGGCCTGAGCGTCCTGCTCGTGCTCTGCTGTGCCCTGCTCCGCCGCCCGTCCGGCTACGCCATCGGCTGGGCGATGCAGGTGCTCCTGATCGCCACCGGCATCGTCGAACCGGTGATGTTCGTCGTCAGCGGGCTGTTCGCGCTGTCCTGGTTGTACGCCGTGCGCACGGGCGGCCGGCTGGACCGTGAGAACGCGCAGCGCGACGCGGAACAGGCGGAATGGGAACGCCGGCATGGCCCGGGGGCCGGCACCGCGGCCGGTGCCGCGGAGG
>NZ_JBNHGF010000072.1:0-10211 GCF_059091005.1 Arthrobacter sp. Y3223164 | reverse complement strand
GCCTGCGCCGGCTGATCAGGCTCCTGCCCCGGCCCGCGCCCATGTCCGTGGGCGACGCGGCCATCATGCCGGAGGTTCCGGACCGCCGCCGCTTCCTGGCGAACGCCGCGGCGATGGCGGGTGTCGCCGTCGTCATGGAGATCGCGGCCGGCGCAGTTTCGGCGGCGCGGAACAGCGCACGGCAGGTGCGCCAGGCATTGGGGCTGCCGGTCCCCGCGCGGCCTGCCGGGCCATTGCCGGAGGATGTGCAGGCACCGGTGGACGGGGTGGTTCCCTTCGTAACCCCCAACGAGGAGTTCTATCGCATCGACACTGCGCTCATCGTCCCGTCGGTAGATCCGGGGCAATGGCAGCTGCGCGTTCACGGACTGGTTGAGGAAGAGTTCAGCATTAACTTTCAGGAGTTGCTAAAGGCCGACCTTGTGGAGAGCTACACCACGCTGACCTGCGTTTCGAATCAGGTGGGCGGGAACCTGGCCGGCAACGCCCGCTGGCTGGGGTATCCGCTGCGCGACTTGCTGGCGCGTGCACGCCCCCTGCCGGAGGCGGACATGGTCCTGTCCACCAGCGTCGACGGCTTCACTGCTTCGACCCCCTTGGAAGTGCTCACCGACGGGAGGGACGCGCTGCTCGCGGTCGGGATGAACGGGGAGCCCCTGCCGCTGCAGCACGGTTTCCCCGTGCGGATGGTGGTGCCGGGGTTGTACGGATACGTGTCCGCGACCAAGTGGGTGGTCGACCTGGAGCTCACGCGGTTTGCGGACAAGGCCGCCTACTGGACCACCCGCGGCTGGTCGGACCGCGGTCCGATCAAGACGGCCTCGAGAATCGAGGTGCCTCGGCCCGGAGCCCGCCTGCCGGCCGGGACCCTGGCCTTTGGGGGAACGGCCTGGGCCCAACACCGGGGCCTTTCAAAAGTCCAGGTGCAATTGGACGACGGCGACTGGGTGGACGCCCAACTGGCGGCGGAGGCTTCCGTGGACACCTGGCGCCAGTGGTACTCGGTGCAGGACGAGGTTCCGGCCGGGCCGCACCGGCTCCGGGTGCGTGCCTGGGAGGCGGACGGAACGCTGCAGACCGAGGCGGCGGCACCGCCTGCTCCGGACGGCGCCACCGGCTGGCACAGCGTTGATTTCACCGTTGCTTAACCGCCGGGTCATCTTCGTCACAGGACCCGCGCCCGATGCCCGGGATTCCGCCGCCGGTCTGCAGGAGGCGCCCAGCTTCGGTTGCTATGCTCAATAGCCGCCTCCCGTCGCCGCAGGCGGCTGCCCGTTCCCTCGGCGGCACCGCCGTCGTTCCCCGGCGCACCGATTTCCTACCGTTCACCTTCCCTTCCCTCCAGGAGACCCGCACCCCGATGACCAGCCCGGCAGTATCCGATCAGCACAAGGACCTCATGGACCGCAGGTACGACTCTGGCGTCGCCGACATTAACCGTCTCTGCGACGAACTGCGGGACCTGAAGCCGGGTACCGAGGTCCCTTACGTGGATCCGATCCACGACGCCGATGAATGCCGGATCGTCTCGCTCTACTCGAACATCGGGCACGCCTCGGACACGGGTTTCATCTGGCCGGGAGACCAGGAGGCAACGACGCGGATGCTCGGGCTGCAGTGGCAGCTCGGCCTTCGGCCCCAATACGTGATGCCGTGGAACGTGCATCCGTGGTTCACCCCGGGCGAGGCCAACGGCAAGCTCACCCCCGACCAGATCAACGCCGGCCTCAAGCCGCTGCTGAAGATGCTGACGCTGGTGCCGCGGGCCTCGGTGCTCGTGGCACACGGAACCGAAGCCCAGCGGCTCGCCGGCTTGCTGCTGAAGACCGAGAACCCGCTGCTCTGGCGGCGCGGCTTCAAGACCTACAAGGTTCGGGCGCTCAGCGGCCGGGCCTTCGCGGGTTCGCCTGCCCGCCAGCAGGAATGGCTGGACGCGATGCACGAAGCCTATGCCGACGCCATGGCGCGGACCGGATTGGGCCGGCCCGCCAAGTAGCACTGCGACCCGGCTCGCCGGGCACCGCCGGCGCCCGGCCGTCCATCCCTCCCATCCGGCTAAACAATCCCTCTCCCGCCATGGCGGCTGCGCCTTCCCGCGGCTAGCCTGAGCCTGGACGGGAGGAACAGCCATGCCGTTGTGGATGACCGCGTTTTCCGTAGGGGCGATGGGCGGTGCCGCGCTGGTGCTCGGCTGTGCCGTCGCTTGGAAATGGGACATTCCCGTCAAGGTTGTCTCGACGGTCATGGCCTTCGGCGCCGGCGTCCTTATTTCGGCGCTCGCCTTCGAACTGGTCGACGAAGCGGTAACGACCGGCGGGATCGGCGCGACCATCGGAGGTTTCCTCGTCGGCGCCTGTCTCTTCGTGGCAACGAACGCCCTGCTGGCCACAAAAGGGGCCAGGCACCGCAAACGGTCCGGCAATCAGCAGCCCGCCGAAGGAGATACCCCGGGCAGCGGCCTGGCGATCGCCGCCGGCGCCCTGCTGGACGGTATCCCTGAATCCCTCGTGCTGGGCCTCGGCCTCGTCGCCGGGGGAACAGTCAGCCCCGCAATGTTGGGAGCCGTGTTCATTTCCAACATCCCCGAAGGGCTCTCCAGCAGCGCCGGCATGAAGAAGGCCGGGCGGGGCGCGGGCTATGTTTTTGGCGTGTGGGGCACCATCGCCGTGCTCTCCGGAGCCAGCGCACTGGTCGGCTACCTTGCGCTGCAAGACGCACCGGAAGAGCTCGTGGCGTTCATCAACGCGCTGGCGGCGGGCGCCATCCTGGCCATGGTCGCCGACACCATGATCCCCGAGGCCTTCGAAGAGCATCACATCCTCACCGGCCTCACGGCAGCGCTCGGGTTCGTCACGGCCCTGGGCCTCGATGCGCTGTAACCCGGCCCCTGCGGCAATCCCCCGGCCACGCTGCCACCAGGACCAATCACGGTGAAAATCAGCAGGCCCGCCATTGCGGGGAACCGGATGCGGAATCCACAAAATTCTCTCGTTCCCGGTCAATGACGGATCTATACTGTGGGAGCGCCCTGCGACAGGGCCCCGGGCAACGGGGCCCGCCCGGCCGGGGCGACAGGAGAAAATCGGTGCGCTGGTCGCTCGAACATACGGTCCCGGCTGTTGTCCCGAGGCCGGCTCCCCCGCCGCCGCTTCGCCGCGCGCTTAGCCGCTGGCTGTTGATGGACAAAGTTCCGCCGGTGGGCCGCGAAAGCGCAGCGCGCGGGACGCCCCATCCCTGGTGGAAGGTCGTGTGCCTGACCGGCGTTGACTACTTCTCCACGCTCTCCTACCTGCCCGGAATTGCCCTGATCGCTGCGGGACCGCTGTCGCCGCTGGCAACGCTGCTCATTGTGGGGCTCACCTTGCTGGGAATGCTCCCGCTCTACCGGCGCGTGGCGGCGGAGAGCCCGCACGGGGAAGGCTCGGTGGCCATGCTCGACCGGCTCCTGCCGTTTTGGAAGGGGAAAGTTGTTATCCTCGTCCTGCTCGGTTTCGTTGCCACATCGTGGATCATCACCATCACACTCTCGGCCGCCGACGCAACGGTGCATTTGCTCGAGAATCCCTACTCTCCCGGCTTCTTGCAGGGCCACCCGGTTCCAGTCACCGTCGTGCTGCTGTTGGTCCTCGGGGGCATCTTCCTGATCGGATTCGGCGAGGCTGTAGCCATTGCCGTGCCCCTGGTGACCGCGTTTGTGATCCTGAATGCGGCCGTCATCATGGCCGGCCTGTCGCTCATCGCGCAGGACCCCGGCCGCATCAGCGACTGGGCGCAGGCCATGGCCGTTGCCAGCCCCGGCCCCGGCAACCTAACCTTGTCCCTGCTGCTGGCATTTCCTCTGCTGATCCTGGGCCTGTCTGGATTCGAGACCGGCGTGAGCATGATGCCGCTCGTGGCGTCCGAGGGGCACACTCCCGCACAACGCCTCGCCTCACGGGTCCGCAATACCCGGAAGATGCTGACGTGTGCTGCGGCTGTTATGAGCGGTTTCCTGATGGGCAGCAGCTTCGTGACGGCCGTCCTCATCCCGCCCGAGGCCTACGCCGCGGGTGGCCCCGCGGATGGCCGGGCCCTCTCCTATCTTGCGCACGCACTGCTCGGCGAGGGGTTCGGCACGATCTATGACGCGGCAACGGTCTTGATCCTGTGGTTCGCGGGAGCCTCGGCGATGGCCGGGCTGATCAACATCGTCCCGCGTTACCTGCCGCGCTTCGGAATGGCCCCCGAATGGACCAGTGCGATCCGGCCCGTCGTCCTGGTCTACACCGGGGTCAGCATCCTGCTCACCGTGAGTTTTGGGGCGGATGTCAACGCCCAGGCCGGAGCCTACGCCACAGGCATCCTGGCCATGATGGTGTCAGCGGCCGTCGCTGTCGCCGTCACGACTGCACGCCGCCACAAACGCCGCACCGCTGCCGGGTACGGCGCCCTCAGTTTGGTGCTGCTCTACGCACTGCTGGCCAACGTCCTGGAAAAACCCGACGGCATCGGCATCTGCGGGCTGTTCATCGTCGGCATGGTCGGCGTCTCGCTCGTCTCCCGCGTCGCCCGCACCATAGAACTCCGCGCCGAACGTATCGAATTCGACCAGACTGCCCGGCGGTTCATCAGCGATTCCTTGGACAACGACGGCTCGCTGAACATCATCGCCAAGCGCCGGCCCGGAAACCACGACGATTACAGTGCCAAGGAAGACGCGCAGCGGCACATGAATCCGGTCCCGGGGACGGCTGACGTCCTGTTCCTCGAAATCGACATCGTGGACCCTTCGGCCTTCGCCAAGGTGCTTCGCGTCCGCGGCATCGACGTCGGCGGGTACCGGGTGCTTCGTGCGGAAAGCCCCGCGGCCCCGAATGCTATTGCCGCCATCCTCCTGGCCGTGCGGGATGCAACGGGTGTTCGCCCCCATGCCTATTTCGAATGGTCTGAAGGCAATCCGCTCGGCCACCTCTTCCGCTATCTGCTCCTGGGAGAGGGAGACACGGCTCCCGTAGTGCGCGAAATCATCAGGCAGAATGAGCCTGACCCTGCCCACCGGCCCGGGATCCATGTGGGCGGATAGCGGCGGCGGAAGCCCGCCCTGACCGCTGAGATGCCGCACGCCGCCGTCGTCGTGGGCACGGCGGCCGGAGGGCGGTCACGCCCGGGCACGAGCATTGCGGTCGCTTTGGGTGGCGGCTAGATTATCTGCATGTCTCAGGAACCAGGGATGGGGGCGCCTGGAGCTCAGGGAACCGGGGGAATGTCCGGCGAACCGGAACGTCCCGCGCCACCGCGTCCGCAGATGTCCGACCTCACGCCGCCTCCGATCATCGGGACTTTGGTGCCGCCGCCTGCTGTCAAGAGGGTCCGCGCCTTGTGGATCCTCAGTTTTGTTTCGGGACTGATTGCGGGGATCTTCGCGTATTTCGCGCAGGAGGAGATCCTCAAGCACCTGCGCGGGCTCATCGACGGTTTGGAGCAGGGCGCCGACGAGGAGACCGTGGAAGCGCTCGCGGTCGTGGTTTTCTGGGGAACCCTGTGCGTGCTGGCGCTCGTCATGCTGATCGAGGCCGTGCTGCTGCGGGCCCTTATGCGCCGGCATGGCAAGGTGCGCTTCGTGCTGCTCGCCATGCTGTTCGTCCACGGGGCGGTGACCCTGCTGGCCGACGAATTCCTGGCCGCTCCCGGCGATCAGGAATTGGGCATCAGGATCATGCTGGTTCTGCAGCTGGTGCTAGCCGGCGCGGCGGTAATCGCCAGCGTCCTGAGCGGGGCCAACCAATGGTTCCGTGCCGAGCACCAGGGGCGGCGAGGCAGGCCGCCTGCCTGAAGCAGGCTGCATTCCGGCCAACAGTTCCTCGCAGCTGCGAATGACGGTCTGGCAGACCTCGGCGACGGCACGGCCGCGCAGCGGGTCGCCGGCCACGGCGTGCCAACGTCTCAGGCACGCCACGGCGTGCTCCCGCAGGACCTCGCCCGGGGCGTCACGCGGAAGCCCCAGGCGTTCGGGGGCCGAGACGCCTTCGCCGCCGATCATCCGTTCAGCTTCGGCGGCCAACTCCGGCTCCAGCGGCAGCCCGGTGGTGCGGGCGGCCGCCAGCAGACGCAGTTCACGGAAGGCGTGGGCGCTGGCGAGCAGCCGTTCCAAGCCGGCCGCGACTCCCGCGGCGCCCGGGCGGGGGTGGTCGTTCAGCAGCTTTTCGACGCCGACCAGGGCCGTCCGGGCTTTCAACTGTCCGGCCCGGGCTTGGAACTGCCCGGTCATCACGGTTAGCAATTCGTCCAGCCCGCTGCGGCGGGCCAGTTCGTGGGCCAGCGCGGTCGGCTCCGAGATGCCTCCACGGAGCAGCGCGGCTGCCAGCCGGAGCCCGAAGAGCCCGAACCTGTCCAGCAACTTGGCCCGCGCTTCCGGCGTGGCGGACAGCGGGCCTCCCGGACGGACGAAGCGGTCGGCGGACAGCAGGAGCAGCTCCCGTTCCCGCCTGTCCAAGGAAGCGAGCTCGGCGAGGACGGCGTATTCCGCCTGACGCAGGCTGCGCGCCGACTGGGCCAGGAGGCCGGCGATCGGCACTACCCCGAGGGCCAGTGAACGCAACGCGCCGTCACGGCGGTACCGCGCAGCGATGTCCCGGGCGGAGAGCATGGCGTCGATCCGGCCGGACCCAACCTCGTCCGCACGGGACAGTACCGCCAGCGCGTTGACGGTACCGCTCTGGCCGGCCGCGGTATCACGGAAGGACTCCAAGAAACCCAAATCGGACGCGTGCAGGTGCCGCAGCAGGTAGATGATCGCGTCGGCCTCCGAGGGCGCGTCGGCCGGCGTCAGGAAATCGGTGGAGCGGGCCGACACGTCCCGGGAGAGCGAGGCAATGCCCGGCGTGTCGATCAACGTCACGTCCCGCAGGGTTCGGGACGGCCAGTCCACCACGAGCCTGTCGACGTCCTCTGCCTGGACCCCGCCGAGCTCGAACACCAACCGGCCGTCGGTGCGCTTGGTCGGCAGGTCCCGGGGCGCTCCAGAACGCGGGTGCAGGGTAATCCGCGGAGTGTCGCCGAAGCGGTACCAGGTGACCACCCGGGTGCACTCTCCCGTGTCGGTCGGGGCAATCTCTTCGCCGATAATGGCGTTGAGCAGGGTTGACTTGCCCGCTTTGACCATGCCCGCAATGGCGATCCGCAGCGGCTCGTCGAGGCGGCGGGCATACTCCTCCAACACCTGACGCACGGCCGGTTCGTCGCGGTAGGCTGCAATCGCTTCCTGGACCAGCCCGCGCGCCGCTTCGACATCCGCTCCGGCTGCCGCGGTATTCATGCCTGTCCAGCCACTTGCGGTGCAGCGTCCAGCGCCAACGCCTGCTTGCGCAGCGACTCCACGAGCGCGAGGGACGCCTTAAGCTCCTTGATCCGCAGGTCGCGTTCCTGGTGGAACCGGCTTGCCGCCTTCTGTGCCGCCAGTACCGAATCCGCCAGCGAGCGATGGTGCTCTTCGGCCAGTTCGGTGAAGTGGTCGCGGGTGGCCCGCTGGACGATCCTGAGCCGGTCCTTGAGCTGCTTGCCAACCTGGAACACGACCTCATCGACTTGTTTCCGGACCAGGGCCTTGGCCTCCGATTGGCGGCGCTTCAACCGGGCTTCCTTGTCTTCGCGGTAGGCCTTGCCTCCCAGCAGCAGGCCGGCGCCGACCGAGATCGGGTTGATCAGCGCCATGCCCGCGATCCCGGTGAGGAGGCCGAACATCAACACACCGCCGTACGAACCCCGCATGCCAATCAGTATTTTCTGGACCGTTCCAAGGCGTCCTGCATCCAGATCCGGGATTTCCTCGACCGGGTCGAGCACGTTCTCCGTGGAATCGACCTGCAGCAACGGCAGGGTCACGTCGTCCTGGTTGAAGTGCTCGGCGACCTTTTCCGCCAGCCACAACGACCGTTCGTTCGTCCACACGAAGGTGTCGGAGACGGCCGCGGCCACACGCTGTTCCAGCCAGTGCACAAACTGTTCCCACTGCGGACCGGGATCCCCGGCATCAATGGACTGCTCGGCGTCCCGCAAAATGCTGCGCAGCCGGTCTCGCAAGTCGTATTCCATATCGGCGATGAGATCGCTCATGCCGTCATTGAGCGTGACCTGCCAGCGGGAAGAACGACGGCGGAGCTCGTCGGCGCGTTCCTTGGCCGTTTCCAGCTCGGCCAGCATCTCCGGGGTGCCGTCCGGATTCTCCAGCGCGCTCAGTTCGGACTTCAGCGACAGCCGCAGATGGTCCATGGCGGAAATCAGGTCCTGCGCCACGGACCGCCGCTGGAGCCGCTCGGTCTGGCCCAGGATCTTTTGCCGGAGGTAGGCCACCAGCTCCGGAAATCCCGATTCGGCGTTCAGTTCGCTGTCACGCATTTCGGCCGCCCGGAGGCGAAGTTCCGAGGAGACCGGAATCAGCGGCATGTCTGCCCCGATCCGCTTCAAATGGCCCCTGTCCAGTTCGGCCACGCGCCGCCATTGCGGGTACAAATCCGTCTTGGACAGGACGCCGGCCACATTGGGGCAAATCCGTTGCGCCTGCCGCAGGAACCGGATCTCCGGTTCGGTGAACTCCTGGGATGCGTCCGAGACCAACAGCACGGCGTCCGCCGTCGGCAGTGCTGTCAGCGTGGTGAGGGTATGGGCCGAGTCCAGTCCCCCGACCCCCGGCGAGTCCACCAGGGCGAGTCCGCCGTGCAGGACCTTCCGGGGCAGGGAGACTTCCGCGGCTGCCAGCCGGCGCTCGTTGCCCGGATTCCCCCGTTCCGAGACGTGCTCGGCGAGCTCGTCCAAGGCGACCGGGAGACGCTCCAGTTCAACGTCCCCGTCGCCGGAGTCGGCGCGTTCCTTCGGAACCAGGATCACGGCTGAGGCAGGCTCCCCGTGCTTGACCACCGTCGGCACCGAGGTGGCGACGTCGTCGTCGATGGGACAAACCGGCGCATTTACCAGGGCGTTAATGAGCTGGCTTTTGCCCTGCTTGAATTCACCGACGACGATCACCCGGGTGGCCGGATCCTGCAATCGCTTGCGGGTCTGTTCCAGGCGCCGCTGCAAGTCTGCGCGCTCACCCTTCTTGGCCAATTCCTGGCCCTGATCCACCAGCTTGACGAGCTCGACCACCGTATCCCCTTTTGACTTCCGGCCCCGCGGCCGGACCGTGACACTGTCCAGCAGGAGGTCCCCCGGCCTCCTGCTGGACAGCTGATCTGTCGTGATTCAGTTATCGGGTCGGTTAGAAGTCGACCTCTTCGGCAACAACGCTGTCTTCGATGTCCACTTCGTTGTCCGCGACGATGACGGAGTCGTTGACGGAGTTGTCGGTGAACTCGGCGTTGATGTCGTCCACCTGCACGTCCGTGTTCGTGGAGCTGTCGTTGAACGAATCCTCGACCTCGACCTCGTTGAACGAATCCTCGACCTCGACCTCGTTGAAGGAATCCTCCACGTCGATATCGGTGGTGGAATTGTCCTCGTTGAACGAGTCCTCGACCTCGATCTCGGTGGTATTGCCGTTGTACGAGTCCTCGATCTCCACGTTGGTGGAGTTGTCGGTCGAGTAATCCTTCGAATGGTCGGAGTTGTCGTTGAAGGAGTCTTCCACCTCGACGTCCAGGTCGACATCCGTGTTGTAGGAGTCCTCGTTGTAAGAGTCCTCGTTGTAGGAATCCTCATTGTAGGAGTCCTCGACGTTGAAGGAGTCCTCGACGGAGATGTCGGTATCCCCGACGGTCACATCGCCCTCAATGTCACCGGTTGTCACGGTGGTGGAGTTGTCGGTCGAGTAATCCTTCGAGTAGTCGTTGGAGTTATCCGTCGAGTTATCCACGGTGGCGTCCCCGCCAGCCGCAACAGAGTCGTCGCCCGAGGCGATCACGGCGTCGTTGTCGAACCACTGGTTCACGTCGCCGTCGGCCCAGATGTTCTGGTTGACGGACTGGTCCGTGATGGTGTCGCGATCGTCGATCGTAGAGGTGTACGAGTAGTTGTTCACGATGTGCGTCAGTTGCTGCACGGCGTGGGCGTGGTCATCATGATCGTTGCCCCTGCCGCCGCCGTGACCGTGGTCATCGTCGTCATGGCCGCCACCCCCGTGGCCGCCGTCGTGACCGTGGCCGCCGGGACGTCACCGTGGAAGAGGTGGACGTGGCGCCCGTCCAGGTCCAAGGCCCGAAGGCCAAGGGGCTGATGTCCGACCTGTTCGGCCCGCAGAT
>NZ_JBNHGF010000071.1:0-10274 GCF_059091005.1 Arthrobacter sp. Y3223164 | reverse complement strand
GCCGTCGGGTGCGGCCGGCGGGGACGCAGCCGGACAACCCGCGGCGCCGCCCGGCAAGGAGCCCGTGCGGAAAGCGACGATCGACGGCTGGAAGGTCTACACCGATCCGGACCGAGTGATCAGTTTCGAGGTTCCGGGCGAGTGGGTGGTGCAGCGGCAGGTCAAGCCCACCCAGCCCTCGGACGACGGGCTGCACCTGGACATCCGGGACTCTTCCGGCAAGCTGGCCGCCGAACTGCACACCCGGCTCAAGCTGCCCAAGGCCGCCTGCGAGGGCGCCGTCACCGAACTGCGCGTGCTGGTCAGCGAGCCGGCGAAGGTGCCCGCCGTGCCGTCCGACGACACGGTCGAGCCGCTGTTCGTCTACCGGACGCTGCTGGGCCACCGGTACTTCGGGTCGATGGGGCTGACCGACAAAACGGCCGGCGACGGCTTCCAGGCCTGCCTGGTGGAAAACACCGTCAACGGTCCGGACCCGGTCGGCACCTACTCCTTCGGCACGGCCGTCCGCCACGGCACTCCGGCGCCCGGCGACGAGACCGGGCTGCTGGATGCCTACGGCCTCATCGCGGAGGCGGAGAGCTACGTCTCCGGCAAGCACTTCAAGACGCTGCGGCAGGTCATCATGACCCTGCAGGTCGCTGAAGATCCGCCCGCCTGAGCCGCCGGCACCCCGCCGGGCGGCTTCAATCGTTCGCCAGGCCGGCCCGCAGCTTGTCGGTCAGCTCCTGGAGCTGTCCGAATTCCTCCTCGGACAGCAGCGGGGCGAGCATCGAATGCAGGTGCTTGACGTGCTGCCGGCCGATCTCCTTCTGCAACGCGCGGCCCTCGTCTGTCAGCGAGATCTCGATGCCCCGCTGGTCGTTGCGGGCCGTGCGCCGGAGGACCAGGCCCTTCTTCTCCAAGCGGTCGACCATCCGGCTGAGGCTCGGCTGGCTGATCAACAGTGCCTCGTTCAGCTCGTTCAGCCGGCTCCAGCCGCCCGGGCACCGGCTCAGGTTGAACAGGACGTCGTACTCGCGCATGGCGAGTTTCCTGAACTCGGGCAGCTGCTGCATCCGGCGCATTACCGCCACCTGGGTGCGGAACAGCGATTCCCAAGCAGCCGCCGTCGTCCTGATCTCAGGACCGGATGAATCAGCCATGGGACACCGACTCGGCGGGCGCTTCCTTGGCGTCGCGGGCGGCCTTGCGGCTGGCGTGGGTCGGGGCTTCCGGAACATGCGCCGGCTTGCGGGCGGCAAACTCCTTCTTCAGCACCGGGAGCACCTCTTCGCCGAACAGGTCCAGCTGTTCCAGCACGGTCTTCAGGGGCAGTCCTGCGTGGTCGATCAAGAACAACTGGCGCTGGTAGTCGCCGAAGTAGTCGGCGAAGGCCAGGGTCTTCTCGATCACCTGCTCCGGGCTGCCGACGGTGAGCGGGGTCTGCGCGGTGAAGTCCTCCAGCGACGGTCCGTGGCCGTAGACGGGTGCGTTGTCGAAGTAGGGGCGGAATTCGTTGACCGCGTCCTGCGAGTTCTTGCGCATGAAGAACTGTCCGCCCAGGCCCACGATGGCCTGGTCGGCGGTGCCGTGGCCGTAGTGCTCGTAGCGCTCGCGGTACAGGCCGATGAGCTGCATGTAGTGCTCCTTCGGCCAGAAGATGTTGTTGGCGAAGAAGCCGTCGCCGTAGTAGGCCGCCAGCTCCGCGATCTGGGGCGTGCGGATCGAGCCGTGCCAGACGAAGGGCGCAACGCCGTCCAGGGGTTGGGGCGTGGAGGTGTAGTTGTGCAGCGGGGTGCGGTGCTTGCCCTGCCAGTTGACGACCTCTTCGTCCCAGAGCTTGCGCAGCAGGGCGTAGTTTTCTACCGTCAGCTCCAGCGAGTCCTGGATGTTCTTGCCGAACCAGGGATAGACCGGGGCGGTGTTGCCGCGGCCCAGCACCAGATCCACGCGGCCGTCGGCCAGATGCTGGAGCATGGCGAAGTCCTCGGCGATCTTCACGGGATCGTTGGTGGTGATCAGCGTGGTGGCGGTGGACAGTGTGATCCGCTCGGTCTGCGCGGCGATGTAGGCCAGCAGCGTGGTGGGGGAGCTGGAGAAGAACGGCGGGTTGTGGTGCTCGCCGATGGCGTAGACATCCATGCCGATGTCTTCGACCTTCTTGGCAATGGCGACCGACGCCTTGATCCGCTCGCGCTCGGTGGGCATGCGGTTGGTGGTCGGGTCCAGGGTGACGTCGCTGACGCTGAATACGCCGAGTTCCATGATGTACCTTTCGTGGTGCTTGCTACGCATCAGTTTACATGCATTTGCATTCACTGTGGTTAACGGCAGGCACGCGGAAAAATTCCGGGACAGGTTGTCGGACCGGTCACCGTGCCGCGGGTGGTCCCGGAATGGCTTTCCCGGCATGCGCACCGCCGGCTTGATGCGGCAAGGAGCGGGGCCCGGGTTAGGCCGACGAGCGACCGAGCAGGGGGCCGATCGAGTTGTCGACCAAACCCAGCGCCGACGCTATGGCCATGTGCATGTCCAGGTACTTGTAGGTGCCGAGGCGGCCCCCGAAGAACACGTTCGGTTCCTGCCCCGCGAGGCGACGGTACGTCCTGAGCTTGTCCCGGTCCTGGCTGGTGTTGATCGGGTAGTACGGTTCGTCGTTCGCGCCCGCCGTCCGGGAGTATTCGCGGACGATCACGGTGCGGTCATCGGGGTACTGCCGTTCGGGATGGAAATGGCGGAATTCGTGGATGCGGGTCCACGGGACGTCTTCGTCGGCGTAATTCATCACGGGCGTGCCCTGAAAATCCGCGATCGGCAGGACTTCCTGCTCGAAGTCCAGGGTGCGCCAGGACAAGGCCCCGGCCGAGTATCCGAAGTAGCGGTCCAGCGGCCCCGTGTACACGACGGGCACGTCGGGCGGGAGGTGCGGACGGACGTGGAAAAAATCGGTGTTCAGTTGCAGGTCGATCAAGGGCGACCGGAGAAAGCCGCCAAGGAAGGTGCCGTAGCCCTCCGTCGGCAGGCCCTCGTAGGTGTCGGTGAAGTAGCGGTTGTCGAAGGTGTAGCGCACGGGCAGCCGCGTGATGATGTCGGGGCTCAGTTCCCGCGGGTCGGTCTGCCATTGCTTGGCCGTGTAGCCGCGCACCAGGGCCTCGTACAGCGGTCGGCCGATCAACGAGACGGCCTTCTCTTCCAGGTTGCCGGCCGCCGAGGCCGGTACTTCCTGCGCCTGGTGGCGGATCAACTCTTTGGCCTGGTCCGGCGAGAGGTGGCGGCCGAAATAGGCGCAGATCGTGCCCAGGTTGATGGGCATCGGATACACATTGCCCTTAAAGACCGTAAACACGCGGTGCTGGTAGCCGGTGAACGAAGTGAACCGGTTGACGTAGTTCCAGACCCGTTCATTCGACGTGTGGAACAGGTGCGCCCCGTACCGGTGGACTTCGATCCCGGTCTCCGGTTCCTCCTCGGACCAGGCGTTGCCGCCCGGGTGGGAACGGCGTTCAAGTATCAGCACGCGGGCCCCGTACTCACGTGCGGCGGTTTCGGCAACGGTCAGTCCGAAGAGGCCTGCGCCGACGACAATGAGGTCGGGACCGTGGTCTCCGGCCGCTACCATTTCAGCGCCTCGGCGGTCAGGCACGGGGCCGGGGTGCCGCAGGTTGCGCATTCTCCCTGTTCGTCGCCGGCCGGCGGATGAAGCATGAGGCCGGCGGAAATCCTCGCCAGCAACGGTGCCCGAAGGTACGGCGTGGCCGAACTAACGGCTGCCTCGGCGAGCGCCGGAACGGCAGGGCCGGTCAGGCGTCTCCTGCCCAGCGCGGCGTCCTGCAGGCCGGCTATTGCCGCGCCGACTCCGCGTTCGTGGGCGCGTTCCAAATCCTCCACGTCGGAGCGTTGGCGCTCGGCCCGCGAGCTCATGCCGTTTCTTCTTCCGCCAGTTCTCCTGCCGCGGCTCCCTGAGAGATCAAACGGTGCATTTGTCCGGCAATCGCATCCCAGCCGAGGAGTCTCTGCAAGGGCCGCATTCGCCGGTCCCGTTCGGCCGGGGAATCACCCGGCGCGGTCTGGATGGCATCGGCGAAGCCTGCGGCGTCCTCCTGGATGTGGACGAGCCCCCGGTACCCGGCGACCACATCCGGAACGGGCGTCGACACCACGGGAAGGCCGGCGGCCAGATACTCGAGGGTCTTCGTCGGGCTGATCGACCGTGTCGCCTCGTTCATGGCGAAGGGCATCAAGGCAACGTCGAATTCGGCCATGACGGCGGGCAACTCGGCGTATTCCGCCATTCCGGTGTACTCGATGTTTGGAGCCTGCGGCAGCGTGGCCGGATCGATCTTGGCGACCGGTCCCACGATCCGAAACAACCAGTCGGGAAGCATCGCGGCGAGCTCCTCCAGCAGGCCAAGATCGAGCCGCTCGTCGATGACGCCCACGTAGCCCGCCACCTTCCGGAGGCCGGGCGCCCGCTCCTCGCGGAGCAGCCGGGAGGTTTCATAGTGCGCGGCGTCCACACCGCTGGGAAAGAGATGGCAGGAATCGCCCACGTAGCGGCTGACGCTGCGGTGCAAGGAGGCGCCTCCCGCAAAGACCACATCGGATTCCGCCAGCGCCTGGCGTTGCCGGGTCTGCATGGCTTTGGGGGCATGGCGAAACGACGCCAAATCATCCATGACGTCATAGCAGAGGGCCCCGGGCTCGAGCGCGCGCGCTATCTCCAGCGCCATCGGCGTATAGATCAAGACGTCGGGCGAGGCCGGCCGTGCGTGGGTCGCCAGCAAGTGGCGGAACAATGCGCCGTATTCTTCCGCGCCGGGTGCGTCGAATCCCGGGGCGGCCAATTGCCCGTCAACCGAGGGAATTTCAAGCCATACCCTGGTGATGCCGTCCACGTCTTGGTGCCGCAGGACCGGTTGTTCGACCTTGGCCGGCAGTGGTTCCTCCAGAAACCATGTGCGGGCACCGGTCCGGGTGCGGGCGGCGGCAAACCGGGAGACAAGATGTTGCGGGCGCTGCCAGACCCAGGTCCACCTCAGGTGGGACAGCACGACCAAGTCAGGGTCTTCCAAGGGGTTCATCCTGTGTTCCTCTTCGTCGGCGTTGCGGGCGGGCGGGACGATCTCCTCTTCGGGAGGATCGCGCCAGGGCCAGTGGCTCATCTGGGGCAGCAGCCCCCGGAGCTGGCTGTCGCACGGCGGTTGAAATCGGTACGCGGGCAGGTCGCGGCTGGGGGTTCCGGATGCCGCAGCCATCCAGGCGTCCGTGAAGCAGGTGGTGGCCGTCCGGCTTCCCCACGCGGCGGCGCCCACGACGCCGACCGGGTCCGGGCGGCGGGCGGCGCGGGCGAGCATGGAGTCCCAGTCGCAGGAGTCCACGAAGGGAAACCAGCAGTACCCCTCGAGCCGGATCCCGCGGGAGAGAGCCAGTTCGTACTGTTCAAGGGTGTATCGCAACCAGGACGCGCGGTCGGAGGCCGTTCCCCGGATGTTGGTCTCGCTCAGGAGCATCGGCAGCCCGTAGCGGGAGCCGTAGTGCTCGGCCACGGCCGCAAAACCCAGCGGGTGGGGCGATGGCGCATGGGCGCGGGACTCCTCATACCACCATTCGGAGTGGCAATAATAGTCGAGGCCGAGAACGTCCACCCGAACGGGGTCCAGGTGAAGCAAGTCTTCGCCGCCGTGCTTGACGATCTCCCTCAGGAAGGGGCGGCCCTCGGTCAGATCGTGTCCGAGCACCAGATCCAGCAACACGTGGCGCCGGTCGTTGGCGAGAGCCGCGTACTCCGCCGGGCCACCCGCAGTTCCGTCATGGTGTTCGCAGGTATCCACCCAGACGTGGCGGGCTTCGGGCAGCAGCTCCGACCAGCACCTGGCCGCCTCCGCGATGGCCGGCAGGACGTTGCGAACGAGGCGCACAAAACCGTCGATTCCCCTGTCGTAGGGCGGCCACAAGGCCTCATGGCCGCAGAGGAAAAGGGTGGCGAAGGGCTCATTGAACAGCGTGTAGGACGTCAGCCAGGGATAGCGCCGGGCCACGGCCTCTGCATACCGCAGGAAAGCGGGCGCAAACCTCCGGTCCCTGAAACCGTCGTCGAGCCACTGCGGGTAGCTCGTGTGGTGCACCAGGTCGACGATTGGCTCCATGCCGCGGACCCGCAGGAACTGGAGCTGCCGGTCGGTCTCGGACCAATCGAACTCGCCTGGCTCTGTTTCCACGCGGTGCCAGCGAATCGGAAACCGCACGCTGCCTACGCCTGCTGCGCGCATGTGGTCCAGGTGGCGGCCCCAGTGGGCGCAGCTTCCGGTCAGCTCCGCCACGTCCCGGCGGTGTACCGGCAGGTACGTACTCTCAAATGCGCCGACAAAGGGAACAGCGGCAACGCGGCCAGGCACGGAGGGGAGGCTCTCGCCCAGATCCGACACATCATTCTCCCGGTCCGGAGGATCTTAGTGCCAGCTGCTCGACACGAGTAGGTACATAAAACTCGAATTTCCCGGCAAGAGGAACCCCTTGCTGCCGGTTCAACGTTTCATCGAATGGGATTGGCCGGCCGGGCAGGCCGATACACTCGGGGTAGAGAGAGGGGAAGTACCCGCGCCGCTGGGGGCGTCTCGGCGGGCCGGCACCCTCCGGCTTGAGAGGGGAGGTACCCGCGCCGCTACGGGGCCTGGCCGCCGGAGCGGTCCTTCACGTGCCGGCCAAGCGCGGCCAGTATGCGTTCCAGGCTGACAGCCACGGATCCTGCCGCCGTGGCGGGGGACTCCGCGGACACCGAGCCCGCGACGACTCCGGTGAGGCGGTGCTGTGCATCGCGCGCGGCCTCCAGCTTGTCCGGCAGGTCCTCGGCGGTCATGCTCCTGATTGCCTCGGCCGTGGCGTCCAGGGCGTTGGCCATCGGTGCCAGCACGGGGTCGGGAAGATGCAGTGTCTCGTCCCAAATCACGGCGGCGAGCACCTCGGTCATGTCCTGGGTATGGAAGGCGGCACGCTCCAGCGTGCGTAGATTCCGCCAATCGGTGTCCAGGTCCCGGTCGTGGAACTTGCGCCGCGGATTGGCCTTGCGGCTGCGGTCGGCGGCCTGCACGGCCTGCCGCACCTGGTTGCCCAAGCGGGTGATGCTCTCGCCGTTCGTCGCCCAATCCTTGTGTTCCGGCGGCCAGTTCTCCCGGAGCGCCTCGGCCATGTCCTCCAGCTGCCGGGCGAGGTCGGACTGCAGCTGCTGCAGGCTGCGTCCCACCGCGTTGAAATTCAACGGCGGGAACAGCAGGAAGTTCACAGCGATGCCGACGGCCACCCCCACCGCCATCTGCACCGCATAGCCGAGCGAGTAGTCGCCGGCATTGGACCCGCCCACCAGCAGGACGAACAGCGCGGCCATGGGAACCCATTCCCGGCCCGCCCCGAGCCGCGGCAGCCCCGCAACCAGCACGCCCAGGAACACCAGCAGGCCCACGGTGACGAAATGCGGGCCGACCGTCAGGAGCAGGAGCATGGCCAGGCCGATGCCCAGCAGCAGCCCGGCCAGCGTCTCCGCGGAGGTCTTGACCGAGTCGGCGACGGTGGAATACATGCTGATCAGCGCGCCCAGCGGCGCGTAATAGGGGTACTGGTCCACCTCGCCGGGCAGCCGCAGGGCGATGAACCAGGCGATGGCGCACGCCAACGCGGTCTTGAACGCCAGCTGGACCCGGCGCCACCCGCCCATCTGCTGGCCATACTTGCGCAGCGGGGCGGGGAGCCGGTCGGTGAGCCGGTCCAGGCGGCCCGGCCCGGCGGGCATGGTTTCCGGTTCTGGCATGTTCAGCACCTCCACGGTTCCGGGTTAGCCGGATCAGCGTCCGGCCGGAACCAGTTCTGCCTCGAGTGTATTGCGCTGGTATGCCCGACGCTCGCGCCGGCCTTCGACCAGCCGGTACAGCACCGGCACCAGCACCAGCGTCAGCGCGGTGGAGGACACCAGGCCGCCGATCACCACCACTGCCAGCGGCTGCGAGATGAAACCGCCCTCACCGGTCAGTCCCAGCGCCATCGGCGTGAGCGCAAAGACCGTGGCGAGCGCCGTCATCAAGATGGGCCGCAGCCGGCGCCGTGCGCCGTGCGTGATCGCGTCCGCCACGTTCATGCCGGGCCGGCCGTCGTGGGGGCGCCGGTACTGGTTGATGAGGTCGATCAGCACGATCGCATTCGTCACCACGATGCCCACCAGCATCAGCATGCCGATCAGCGACGGCAGCCCCAACGGGATCCGCGTGATGACCAGCAGCCCGATGGCCCCCGTGGCCGCAAACGGAATGGAGACGAGCAGGATCAGCGGCTGCACCAAGGACTTGAACGCGGCCACCATGATCACGTAGACAATGGCGACGGCGGCCAGCAGCGCCCAGCCCAGCTGTTCAAAGGACTCGGCCTGCTGGGTGGCCGCGCCGCCCAATTCCGCCGTGACCCCGGCCGGCAGGTCGGTGCCGTCCAGTGCGGCCGCCACCTCGCTGCTGAGGGCACCCAGGTTCTCTCCCTCCGGGGTCACGGAGACGACGGCGGTGCGTTCGCCGCCGCTGGCGCTGATCGACGTCGGCACGTCGGTTTCCTCGACCGTGGCCAGGTCCGTCAGCGGCACCGGCCCGGCCGCCGTGGGCACCTCGACGCCGCGCAGTTCCTCGACGCTGGAGAAGTCGCTGCCTTCCCCGATCAGCACCGGGAAGTCGGTGGTGCCGATCCGCACGGTGCCGCCGGGCAGCGGGCTGATTGAAGACGCCAGCAGGCCCGCGACCTGCTCCTCGTTCAGCCCGGCGGCCACGGCCTTGGCCCGGTCCACGGACACCTGGACCACCGGCTCGGCCGCCGAGAGGTTGCTGGACACCTCTGCGGCCCCCGGCACCTCCCGCAGCAGCTCCACCAGCCGGTCGGAGGCGTCCCTCAGCTCCTCCGGGCCGTTCGCGGAGATCTCCACGTCCACGGTGCTGGAGGTGCCGAAGCCCCCGCCCTGAGTGCCCAGCGTGAACGTCGCCTCGCCGGGCAGCTTTTCGACGGCGGAGCGGACCCGGTCGCGCAGCGCCGCCTGGTCAATGCCTTCCTCGGTGATGACGGTGTACTGGGCCACCGAGGCACCCGCGGAGAGGAACGTCCCCAGGCCGCCGCCGGCGTTGCCCATGGTGACCTGGACCGCCTCGATCCCGTCCATCCCGGCCAGCAGCTCCTCGACCGGGGCGGCCGCCTCGTCGGTGGTCTCCAGGCTGGTCCCGGCCGGCATCTGCTGGCGCAGGCTGAAGCTGTTCTGTCCGCTGTCGCCGAGCAGGTTGGTCTGCAGCAGCGGCACCATGGCGGCGGTGCCGGCCAGCACCAGCAGGGCGGCCACGGTGGTGATCACCGGGTGCCGCTGGGTGCCGGCGAGCACCGGCAGGTAGCCGCGCTGCAGCAGCGAGCGGCGTTCCTTCTCGGAGGCCGCCGCACGCACTGCGGACGTGTCGGGGTGTCGCTCCGCGGGGGATTTGACGAACCAGTAGGCCAGCACCGGCACGATGGTCAGCGACACCGCCAGGGACGCGAGCAGGGCCAGCGCGGTAGTGATGGCGAACGGCCGGAACAGTTCGCCGGCCAGATTCCCGACGAACGCGATCGGCAGGAACACCGCAACGGTCGTCAGGGTGGACGCGGTGATGGCCCCGGCGACCTCGCGGACCGCCGCCAGGATGGCGTCGCCCTTGGGTTCGCCGTAGTTCAGGTGCCGTTTGATGTTCTCGACCACCACGATCGAGTCGTCCACAACGCGCCCGATGGCGATGGTCAGCGCGCCGAGGGTGAGGATGTTGAGCGAGTAGCCCAGCGCATTGAGGCCGATGAACGTGGCCAGCAGCGACAGCGGGATGGAGATCGCCGTGATCAGCGTGGAGCGTACGGAGAGCAGGAAGACCAGGATGATCAGCACCGCGAAGCCCAGCCCCAGCAGGCCCTCGGTGGTCAGGTCCTTGATGGACGTCTCGATGAACGGGGCCTGGTCGAACACCGTGGTGATCTGCGCGCCGTCGCCCAGTTCGGCCTCCAGTTCGGGCAGCAACTCGCCGATGGCGTGGGAGAGGGCCACCGTGTCGCCCTCCGGCGTTTTGGTGACGGCCAGGGCAAGCGTCAGCTCGCCGTTGGTCCGGGTGATCGAGGTCTGCTCGTCGTCGGCGATGTCGACGTCGGCCACCTCGCCGATGGTGGCAGGGTCGGCCGGCGCAGGGTCCGGTGCCTGGCCGGGCTGGTCCGGTGCGGGCACGGTGTCGGGCACGGGTACCTGGCCCTGCTCTGTCCCG
>NZ_JBNHGF010000070.1:0-10401 GCF_059091005.1 Arthrobacter sp. Y3223164 | reverse complement strand
CGGCGCCCCGGCTGCGGCGGCACCGGGCGGGGAAAAGCCTGCCGTCGCCGAAAACCGGGCGGCAGACCCAGCGACGGGATCGGCCTGCACCGCCCCGCCGCTGGCCAAGGGCAACCCGCTCAAGAAGGGCAAAGGCCGCCGGAAGTAGCGGCCCCACCATCCAATGGCCGGCGTCAGCGAACGGGCGCCGGCCATTATTCTTGCCAAACGCCGCCCGCTGCCCGGGCGGAGCTTCGCGGTTGCCGGTCAGCCCCGGGACGGATCCAGCTGGGCGGCGGCCGCCGCCTGGAGGTCCGGGTCGCCGGTGGCCATGGCATACAACCCGTAGTTGATCGGACCGGCCGAAACCAGTTCAGCACAATGCTCGGCCAGCCGCTGCGGCACCCGGCCGCCCGCTTCCCGGAAGGTCCGCACGGTCAATTCGAAGGCCTCGGGGGTGGACATCATGTAGTGCAGGCTGAAGTCCAGGGCCGGATCCCCCACCCTGGCGCTCGTCCAGTCCAGCACCGACCGGATCTCGGCGTTCTCGTCCAGCAGCAGGTGGGCCGGGTACAGCTCACCGTGGCTGAAAGCGGTGAAGTCCGGCCAATAGCTGTCGTCGCCCAGCCAGGCGTCCCACCGTCGCAGCAGGTCCGGCGCCACCCGGAACTCCGATCTCACCTTGTCCAGGTTGGTTCGCATCTCTTGACGGACCTCGGCAGCCGTCAAAGCCGGGATGCCGGCCTGCCGCGCCTCGTCCGCGCTGATGCGCTGCAGCTGGGCGATCAGCCGTCCCAACGACGCGCAGTAGGCGGGAGACTCGCGGTCGAAGTGCCAGACGGGCTCCCCGTCCTCGAGCGTCAGGCCCGGCTCGCCCGGCAGTTCGGGGTAGGCGATCAGGCCACGGTTCCGGATCCGCCAGTCCGGCACCGCGGCGGAAATCCTGTTCTTGACCAGGTTCAGGATGCTGGCCTCGTCGGACATCTTCGATGCGACGTCAGGCCGCCGCGGGATCCTGAGCACCCACCTCTTGCCGTCATGGGCGGTGGCATAGGCCACCAGGTAGTCCAGCCCTGCTTCGTTGAACCGGATGGAGCGTGGATCGATGGCCAGCCCGTTTTGTGCGGCGAGGTCGGCGACGGAGTCCGGCGTGTAGTCGTGCGCTGCGCTCATGGGTACCTCCGGTCGGCTGTGTGCCACTGTAGCCACAAGCCCGCGCGGAGGCCATGCCTGCCCGCCACGGCGCCTGCCCGGCCCTTAATGCCCCCGCCGTACCGCCGCCAACACTGCGGCAAGCACGACGGCGGTGCCCCGCCCCGCGTGGGGAGGCACCGCCGTCGACGGTTCCCGGAGGACGGCCGTCCTCTTCGGTCAGCCGCGGTCCGCCACGTCGTCGGCTGCCACTCCCTGGCGCAGGGTGGCGCCGCGGAAGAACTCCGGGTTGCGCCGGTACATGAGCACCATCAGCACCGCCCCGAGCAGGATCACGCCGCAGCCGAGCACAAATACCAGGCCCAGGCCGCCGATCGAAGAACCGGAACCGTAGGCAGGATCCATCGAGTCCACGGCCGTCTGCACGAACATCACCAGCAGGATGACCCCTCCCAGCAGCGGCGCCAGGAACTTGAGCCCGAAGCCGCGTAGCGAGGCGAAGGCATCGGCCCGGAAGTACCAGACGCACGCCAGGGCGGTGACGCCGTAGTAGAAGCAGATCATCATGCCCAGCGCGGTGATGGTGTCCCACAGCGCGTTCTCGGACATGATCCGGGTGACGGTGTAAAAGCCGCCGGCCGCCACCGCGGCCGCGACGGTGGCGTAGCTGGGCGACTTGTACCTCGGGCTGATCGTGGCGTAACCGGCCGGCAGCGCCCGGTAGTGGCCCATGGCGAGCATGGTCCGGGCGGGCGAGACGAAGGTGGACTGCAGCGACGCGGCCGAACTGCTCAGCACGGCCAGGGACATCAGGATGGCGAACGGTCCCATCACCGGACCGGCGAGCGTGGCGAAGATGCTCTCCTGGTTCTCCGGGTTGCCGGCGCCCAGGCCCTCGGTGCCCACGCCGGCGTAGGCCAGCACGGCCAGTGCCACGGTCATGTAGATCACGACGATGACCATGATGGTTGCCGCGGCGGCACGGCCCGGCGTCTTTTCCGGGTCTTTCGTCTCCTCGTTCATGGTGAGGGTGACGTCCCAGCCCCAGAAGATGAAGATGGACAGCGAGATGCCGGCGGCGAAGGCCGAGAAGGATTCGACGCCGAACGGGTTGAACCAGTCGGCGGAGATCTCCAGCGCGTCGAACGCGGTGCCTCCCGCCACGTGGCCGAAGGCGGCCACGGCGAACCAGACGAGCACCACCACCTGGAACGCCACCAGCACGTACTGGAAGGTCTTGGTGGTTTCCATGCCCCGGTACGAGATCCAGCAGGCCAGTCCGATGAAGATCCAGGTGGTGGCGATGTTCAGCGGCAGGTTGTTGGTCAGGTCGGCGAGCGCTGCATTGCCGGTGAGCTGGGCGAGCATCAGGTAGAAGAAGTCGACCGCCACCGCCGCCAGGTTGGAAAGCACGATCACCGTCGCGGCGATCAGGCCCCAGCCGCCCATCCAGCCCACCCAGGGACCGAAGGCACGGGTGGCCCAGGTGAAGGACGTGCCGGAATCCGGCATGGCATTGTTCAGCTCCCGGTAGCCGAGGGCCACCAGCAGCATCGGAATGAAGCCCACCAGGAAAATCGCCGGCAGGTGCACGCCGACCTCGGCGATGGTGGGGCCGAGCGCCCCGGTCAGCGTGTACGCCGGGGCAATGCAGGAGACGCCGATGACGACGGCGCCGAGCAGGCCGACCGAACCGGATTTCAGGCCCTTCCGGCTCAGTCCGCCCGCGGTACGCCCGGGCTTGGTGATGGTAGTGGTCATGGTCATGCCTCCTTGCGGCCGGCGCCGTCGGAATCTTCAGGCCCCGTGGGCTCGCCGGGATCTTCGGTAAGTTGTGGGGCGCCCAGGTAGCCGCGCGGGACCACCACCATGGGCACCGGCAGCGCGCGCAGCACCTTGCTGGCCGTCGCCCCGAGGAACATGCGGTTGTGCGGCGCCAGCCGGCTGGAGCCGATCAGCATCACTTCGCCGTCGTCCCACTCCAGCGCGTCGATGGCGTCTTCGATTGAGCGGCCCTCGGCGACGCCGGCGGTCACCCGGCCGGGCAGCACAGCTTCTGCCTCTGCCAGCCGTTCCTTCACGTGGGTTTCGGCGCGGGATACCGCGTCCGCGTCGGAGGAATCCAGCGGCACCAGCGAGAGCAGTCGCAGGTCCAGGCCCCGCTGGTGGCCGGCGTTCAAGGCGACCTGCATGACCTCGTCCGCCCCAGCCCGGTTGCCGATGCCCACCGTGATCCGCGAGACGGAGTCGGTGCGCCGGTAGCCGCGCGGCGCCAACGCCACGGGGACCGTGGACGCGTGGAGCAGTCCGCTGGCGACGGTGCCGACGCTGAAGCGGCGGAAAACACTGTTGCGCCCGGCACCGATCACGATCAGCGCCGCGCCGAATTCCTCGGCCGCGGCAATCAGGCCCTCGGCGTTGGAGTCGGCCGGGCGAACATGGGCGCGGGCCGGCACGTCGTCGGGAACCAGGTCCAGTCCCTCGGCCAGCCACTGCCGGATCTGGTCGGAGAGGATCCCGCCGAAGCCCGATTCGGGCCGCGGATAGGCGCCCGAGTAGGGCGAGGATTCGGGCAGCACCATGACCAGGTCGAGGCTGCCGCCCTGCCGGCGGGCCAGCGCCGTCGCGAGGTTGACCGCCTCGCGTCCGCTGTCCGTGGCGGTGTAGGCAACAACATAACGCCGCATGCCTAGCCCTCCCGGCCGGCAGCAGGGACGAGCTCACCGGCGTCGGCCGTGTGTGCCGCGAGGATGCGGGCGGCGGTCGCGCGGCCCATCCGCACTGCGCCGTCCACGTGCTGGTAGCCGGCGCCGGCCAGATCGGAACAGGACCAATGGATCGGTCCGACCGGGGTCGACTGGTCCTTGCCGTAGCGGGACAGGCCGCCCAGATCGTAACTGGAGGCGTAGGCGCCGCGGGTCCATTCCTCTGACCCCCAGTCCGACTCGTAGTACACCACCGGGGCCAGCGCGGCCGGGCCCAGGTAGTCGGCGATTGCGGAGAGGATCGCGGCCTTGCGCTCCCCCGCGCTGAGTTCGAACATCGCGTCTGCCTTCTCATCGCTCACGAAGCCGACCAGGGTGCCGCGCGAGTCGCCGTGGTTGGTGTTGTCGTACACCTCCTGGACCACCGAGTTGGCGCCGAAGCACGTTCCCGAGAGGCCGTCGGCCCGCCAGAACGGCGTTTCGTAGACGGCGTGGACCTTGATCACCAGGCCCAGGGACTGGTGCTGGTGCATCTGGTGCTGCCGGCGCGGCAGCGGCGGGTCGTAGGAGACACGCGAATACAGGTTCGGCGGCACGGCCATCACGGCGTAGCGGGCCTCCACGGTGACGCCGTCCGCGGTGGCGGTCACGCCGTCGTCGTTCCAGCGCAGCGCGCGGACGGGTGCGTTGAGCACGACGTCGTCGCCCAGTTCTGCGGCCAGGCGCACGGAGACCTCCTGCATGCCGCCCACCACGCGCTTGTCCAGGATGAATTCGTCGTCGACCAGGTTGCTGAACGAGCCGGCGGACGCGGCCATCAGCACCGCCTGCAGCACCGAGAACGAGTGCGCCGGCTTGGTCAGCATGCCGCCGGCCACGAACAGGCCGATGTTGTTGCAGGCTTCCTCGTCCGCGGACTGCTGGCGCAGCCACTGGTCGAAGGAGATGGTGTCCAACTCGCGGGCCTTGGGGTGCGCCCACGGTTCGTCGGCGCCGACCTCGCCGGCCAGGGCGTCCAGCAGCCCGATCAGCCGGTTCATCTCGGACTCCGTGGAGGCGCTGACCGGGAACATGGCGCCGGTGTAGCGCTTAGCTTCGCCCGTGGGGTCCAGGTAGATGCTCTCGCCGTCGCGGTAGCGGCTGTAAGTCTCAAGCCCCAGCTCGTCGAGCAGCTCCAGCAGGGCCGTCTGGTCCGGTGAGACCCACTGTCCGCCAATTTCGAGCATGGCTCCGTCCACCACGTCGGTCCAGGTGCGGCCGCCCACGCGGTCACGCGCCTCCAACACGGCCACGGACATGCCCGCCCGCTTCAGGTCCCGGGCCGCGGTCAGCCCGGAGGGCCCGGCGCCGATGACTACTACGTCCCGCTTCAACTTGCTCACTGCGTTCAACTCCCATTCGTGCCGTGGCGGTCCGGCCGCTTGGTGCCTGGCCCCGCCCGCTAAATGAACGACATTCATTTAGCGTCAACACTGTAACCCGTGCCACAGCGTTTTGGAAACCGGTGCCTCCACGGACGTTCGGAAAGCGTTGCGTAGGATGGCCCTATAGGCCGCACCGCCGCGGCCCGCACGGCCGAGGGAAGAGGGAGCCCGTGGTAACAGCACGCCCAGCCGGCGAGGAAGCCTCCGTCCGGAACGGGAACCGCCCCGCCGGACGCCCCGTGCAGAAACTGCTGTCCAAGGAACTGATGACGACGGCGGCGCTCGGCCTGATCGAATCGCGCGGCTACGAGGGGCTCACCATGTCGGCCCTGGCGCGCACCCTCGGGGTGGCACCCTCCGCGCTCTACAACCACGTGGCGTCGAAGCACGACGTCCTGCTGCTCCTTCAGGACCATGTGATGGCCGGCGTGGACGTGAGTGTGTTTTCCGACCTGGAGTGGGCGGACGCGGTGCGTCGCTGGGCGTGGTCCTACCGCGACGCCTTCACCCACCACGCCCCACTGATTCCCGTGATCGCGGTGCTGCCCGTCACCGGCGCACCGCACACGCTGGCCATGTACGAGGCCGTTACCGCCGGCTTCCTGAAGGCCGGCTGGCCGGAGCCGCAGGTCGTGCCGGCAATCGTGGCCCTGGAGTCCTTCATTTTCGGGTCGGCCTTCGACGTGACCGCGCCGGCAGACATCTTCGAATCGGGCGAGCTCGCCGCGGCCAACCCGGCCTTCACCTCCGCCGTGCGGTCACAGGATGCCGGCCCCGCGGGCTCGGCTGCGGATGCGGCCTTCCGGCTGGGCCTCGAGGCGCTGATCGCCGGCCTAAAGATGCAGCTCAAGGCGGCCAAGTCCGACTGACTCCGGCACGCCCGCTGCACCCCCTGCCCCATCTCGCCCGCTCCGCCTGCCCGCCTGGCCACGGAACGCCCGCTCCGCCTGACCCCGGCACGCCCGCTCCGCCTGACCCCGGCACGCCCGTTGCAGCCCTGCCCCATCTCGACCCACCCCGCCCCACGATCGAGAAGTCTAACGCCCCTTCCAGGCCCGAAAAGGGCGTCATCCGAATAGTCGATGGCGTGTGGGGAGAGTTGGCCTGCGGGAGCCGGGAGTGGGGAACGGCGGCGGCCGGGTGGTCCTTTCGACGAGCGGAAGCGGGTCTTCCGAGCAGGCGGAAGGGGTGTCTTTTGTGCCCGCCCTTTTCCGCAGGGAAAACCATTAAACCGCAGGGAAAGTGCATCGTTTACCCATGCAGGGAAGCATTCCCCGGCAGGTGTCGCAGGATAGGCAAAAGCCGGCCGTTTCGGGGCTTTCGGCTTGCTAATTTTCTTGAAGAGCTGGCGAGGTGCCAGCCGGCCGCTGGCCAGAATGCCAGCGATTCAATCGCACAGGAGTTCTCATGCTTTCCATCATCGCCACCCTTCAGACCCTCGGTTTCACCGTGAAGAACCGCCTCCAGCGCGAGGAGACCGGCGCCACCGCCGTCGAATACGCCCTCATGGTTGGCCTCATCGCCGTCGTCCTCATCGCCGGCCTGACCATTTTCGGCCCGCAGCTGCGCGACTTCTTCGGCACCCTCGCCACTCGGCTGAACATTCTCCCCGCCAAAGTCTAATTCCGGATCGATCGTATCCACCTCCTGGGTGGCTGGGACGGCGGCATCGTTTGCTCCCGTCCCAGCCACCGAACCGTGAAAGAGCAACACATGAAGCGCCTGACATCGGAACGCGGAGCGGCAGCCATCGAGTTCGCCCTGGTCTTGCCCGTTCTGTTGTTGCTGCTGCTGGGGATCGTCGAGTTCGGACGCGTCTACAACGCCCAGATGCAGCTCACCGCAGCTGCACGGGACGGCGCGCGCGTCATGACCATTAACAGCACGGCGTCCAGCGCGGCGGAATCCCGGGCGGCAGTGATCGCCTCGGCTCCTGCACTAAACCCGCGGATTGCACCGGAGCAGGTCACCGTCGCCGTTTCCCCCAGTGCCACCGGTGTCTGTGCTCCGGGATCGGTCGCCACCGTCACCGTGGCCTACCCCATGGCTTTCCTATCCGGCCTCTTCGGGGCCAGCATCACCTTGACCGGCAAAGGAGTCATGCAGTGCAGCGTCTGAGCGACGAACGCGGCGCCACCGCCGTCACCACCGCCCTTTTCATGGTGGTCCTGCTCGGCATGGCCGCGGTCGTCCTGGACATCGGGGCCCTGTACTTCGAGCGCGCCCAGCTGAAGAACGGCGCCGACGCCGGCGCGCTGGCCGTCGCCCAGAACTGCGCGGCAGGCCACTGCGATGCGGACTTCACGGCCCTCGCCACGTCGCTCGCCAACCAGAACGCGAACGACGGCCTGGCCAACGCCAGCGTCCAACTGGACCCCGCCGCCGCCACCGCCACGGTCACCACCACCACGCGGTCTTTCGACGGCCACTTCCTGGCCCAACACTTCGCGCCGATCCTCGGCCTGGACGACTCCGCCTCCGTCACCACCCAATCCCGGGCCCGCTGGGGAGCTCCCGTCGCCGGCACATCCGTCCTCCCCATCGCGATCTCCTACTGCCAGTTCCTGGGCATGCTCGACGGCGGCCTGCAGCGGGTGGAATTCAACCCGAACGGGCTGACAACGTCTGGATCTGTATGTTCCAGTTCAACGGTGCCGGGCAGCACCGGGGCGGCCTACACGATTCCGGGCGGCTTCGGCTGGCTGAAGCAAGATCCGGCCCGCCCGTGCCAGGCCAAGATCAACATCGGCGCGACCGGCCTTCCGGGCTTCCCCGTCGATCCTGAAGTCGCCAGCGATACGGGTAACGACGTGCCGTCCGCCTGCAAGCAGACCAACATGCTGAATCAGATTGCCGGCACCACCGTCCTGTTGCCGCTGTACGACAAGGTCGGTGGCCAGGGGACGAGTGGCTGGTACCACATCATCGGGTTCGCGGCCTTCAAGGTCGCCGGCTGGAATTTCAGCAGCACGTCCCATAACAACCTCAGCCCGGCCTCGGTGCAGTGCACCGGCAGCTGCCGGGCACTCATCGGCGAGTTCGAAACGTTCGTGACGCTCGACGCCGGCGAACAAGACTTCATCTTCGGCGGCGCCAACAACACCTTCGGCGCCTCCCTCGTCACGCTTGTCCATTAGGAGCACCGTCGGTGAAAAAGAGAATCATAGGGGCCCTGGCGGCCCTGCTGATGGCCGTCGTCGGAACCATGATGGTCCTCGCCTACATCGGCAGCGCCGACCAGCGTGCCTTGGCCGGCACCGAGACGGTGGAGGTCCTGGTGGTCGCAGAGAATGTGCCGGCCGGCACGCCCGCCGAAGAGCTCGGCGCGTACGTTGCGGCTGAGGTCGTTCCGGCCAAGGTCGCGGCGGCCGGAGTGGTAACGGACGTGCAGAAGCTGGCCGGACAGGTCGCCACCGTCGACCTCATCGCCGGCGAACAGCTGCTGGCCGCCCGCTTTGCCCCGCCCGCGGACCTGCAGGAACCGGGAACCGTGGCCGTCCCGAAGGGCATGCAGGAGGTCTCCATCTCCCTGGAGCCGGCACGCGTGGTCGGCGGGCAGTTAAAGGCCGGAGACACCGTGGGCGTCTTCATCTCGATGGAAGGCGCGGGCGACAGCAAAACCGTCACACACTTGGAGCTGCATAAAATCCTGGTCACCCGCGTTCAGGGCGTGGCGGTCGCCGCCGAGTCCGGCGACGCCACCGTCCCCGCCAACAACGTGCTGGTCACCCTGGCGGTCATGGCACCGGACGCCGAAAAGATCGTGTATGCCCAGGAGTACGCCCGCACCTGGCTCTCGAAGGAACCGGCCGACGCCAGCGAAAAGGGAACGCGCCTGGTGGACAGCGACGAGGTCTACGAATGAGCCGCTACGTACTGGTGGGCACCGACGCCGGCTTCGAACAACGCTTCGCCGCTGCCGCGGTAGGTTCCCTGGCCGGCCATACCCAGCTGTGGAACGGCGCGGGCCTCCCCACCGAACCCAACGATGTCTTCGCAGTGCTGTCCAACCCGCAGCTCCTGGATGCCGTGGTGCTTGGTCCCGGGCTGGCCACCGGTCAGGCGCTGGCCCTGGCGGCCGAATTCGAATCCCAGCGGCCCGAGGTTTCGGTGCTGCTGGTCGCGGCGCCGAACCCCGACGTCGTGCTGGCCGCCATGCGCGCCGGCATCCGCGACGTCGTGGCTCCCGGCGCCGATGTCCGCGATATCGCCGCACTGCTGCACCGTGCGGTACGCAGCGCCAGCCACCGGCGGCACAGCGTTCCCTCGTCCGATGGCCAGGCCGCGAACGGCCGCGTTGTCGCCGTCGTCTCCCCCAAGGGCGGCGCCGGGAAGACCACAGTGGCGACCAACCTCGCCGTCGGGCTGGCTGCCGCCTCGGAGCAGCAGACCATCATCGTCGACCTGGATCTGCAGTTCGGCGACGTGGCCAGCGCGCTCTGCCTGGAGCCGGAGCATTCCCTGGTCGACGCCGTGCAGCCGCACGCACAGAAGGACAGCATTGTGCTCAAGTCTTTCCTGGCCCGGCACCCCAGCGGGCTGTATGCGTTGTGCGCGCCGCCGTCCCCGGCCGATGCCGACCAGGTCACCGGCGAGCAGGTATCGCTGCTGCTGGACCAGTTGGCCGCGCAGTACGCGCACGTCATCATCGATACGTCCCCGGGGCTGTCGGAGCACACGCTGGCCGCGCTGGATCGCGCCACGGACTATATCTTCGTGGGCGGCATGGACGTTCCCAGCATCCGCGGACTCCGAAAGGAGCTCGAAATCCTGCGCGAGCTGGGCATGGAACCGCTCACCCGCCACATCGTGTTGAACGGGGCGGATCCGCGCGACGGTCTCACCCGCCGCGACGCGGAGACCACCCTCGGGTGCAAAGTCGACGACGTCATCCCGGACACCCGCGCGGTCCGGATTTCCACCAACCAAGGCGTGCCGGTGCTCGAAAGCGCCCCGCGCGATCCTGCGGCCCGCGCCTTGCACAAGGTGGTGGACCGCTTTGCCCCCGCCCCGGCCGGCCTGCTCAAGCGCCGCGGTCGTCACCGAAGAGGATAGCCATGAACCTTGCCCAACGGCTTCAGGCAGTGCACGGCACCGCCCCGACAGCTCCCCCCGCCCGCCACCATGCCGCCGCGCCCGCT
>NZ_JBNHGF010000069.1:0-10464 GCF_059091005.1 Arthrobacter sp. Y3223164 | reverse complement strand
GGCGGTACCCAGGGCGCCTTCGGCAAGGGAGGCGCCGGCCGCGGCAAGCAGCGCAAGTCCAAGCGCGCGAAGCGCCAGGAACTGGAGCAGATGAGCGCACCGTCGCTGGGCGGCGTCTCGGTACCCCGCGGCGACGGCAGCACCGTTGTCCGGCTGCGCCGCGGCTCCTCCATCACCGACTTCGCCGACAAGATCGAGGCGAATCCGGCAGCGCTGGTGACCGTGCTGTTCCACCTCGGCGAGATGGCCACCGCCACGCAGTCGCTGGACGAGGACACCTTCGAGCTGCTCGGTGTTGAACTGGGTTACAAGATCCAGGTTGTCTCCCCGGAGGACGAAGAGCGCGAACTGCTTGACTCGTTCGACATCGACCTCGACGCCGAACTCGAGGCAGAGGGCGAAGCCGACCTCGAGCGGCGCCCCGCCGTCGTGACGGTCATGGGTCACGTGGACCACGGTAAGACCCGCCTGTTGGACGCCATCCGCAACACCCGGGTGGGCGAAGGCGAACACGGCGGCATTACCCAGCACATCGGTGCCTACCAGATCGACTTCCAGCACGATGACCGGGACCGGAAGATCACCTTCATTGACACCCCGGGCCACGAGGCGTTCACCGCCATGCGTGCCCGTGGCGCGAAGGTCACCGACATCGCCATCCTGGTGGTGGCCGCGGACGACGGCGTCATGCCGCAGACCGTGGAAGCGCTGAACCACGCGCAGGCTGCCGGCGTGCCCATCGTCGTCGCCGTGAACAAGATCGACAAGGAAGGCGCCAACCCGGAGAAGATCCGCGGCCAGCTGACCGAGTACGGCCTGGTTCCGGAGGAATACGGCGGCGACACCATGTTCGTGGACGTCTCGGCACGCGAGGGCCTGCACATCGAGGATCTCCTCTCGGCCGTGCTGCTGACCGCCGACGCCGCCCTGGACCTGCGGGCCAACCCGAACAAGGACGCCCGCGGCATCGCGATCGAGGCGAACCTGGACAAGGGCCGCGGCGCAGTGGCGACCGTGCTGGTCCAGTCCGGAACGCTGCGGGTGGGCGACGCCATCGTCACCGGCAGCGCGCACGGCCGCGTCCGTGCCATGTTCGATGAAGACGGCGCATCCGTCACCGAGGCCGAACCGTCGCGTCCGGTCCAGGTGCTGGGTCTGTCCACCGTCCCGCGCGCCGGCGACACCTTCCTGGTGACCGACGATGAGCGCACCGCCCGCCAGATCGCCGAGAAGCGTGAAGCCGCGGACCGCAACGCAGCCCTGGCCAAGCGCCGCAAGCGCATCAGCCTCGAGGACTTCGACAAGGCCGTGGCCGAGGGCAAGGTCGACACCCTCAACCTCATCCTCAAGGGCGACGTGTCCGGTGCCGTGGAGGCGCTGGAAGACTCGCTGCTCAAGATCGATGTGGGCGAGGATGTGCAGCTGCGCGTTATCCACCGCGGTGTCGGTGCCATCACGCAGAACGACGTCAACCTGGCCACCGTGGACAATGCCATCATCATCGGCTTCAACGTCAAGCCGGCCGAGCGGGTGGCCGAACTGGCCGACCGCGAGGGCGTGGACATGCGCTTCTACTCGGTCATCTACGCGGCGATCGATGATATCGAACTCGCGCTGAAGGGCATGCTGAAGCCGGAGTACGAAGAGGCACAGCTGGGCACGGCCGAAATCCGCGAGATCTTCCGTTCGTCCAAGTTCGGGAACATCGCCGGCTCCATCGTCCGCTCGGGCACGATCCGCCGCAATACCAAGGCGCGCGTCACCCGCGACGGCAAGGTCATCGGCGAGAACCTCACCGTTGACTCGCTCAAGCGGTTCAAGGACGACGCGACCGAGGTCCGCGAAGGATTCGAATGTGGCATCGGACTTGGGTCGTTCAACGACCTCAAGGAAGGCGACATCATCGAGACCTTCGAAATGCGCGAAAAGCCGCGCGTCTAGCAGTCGGCCTGCAGCGGGCGTCCGGTGGCATCGCCGCCGGGCGCCCGCTGTTCCGCCATCAACACGAGAATTTGAGGAGGGGTCATGGCAGACCCAGCACGCGCCGCCAAGATGGCCGACCGGATCAAAGTAGTGGTCGCCCAGGCGCTAGAGCGCCGGGTCAAGGATCCCCGTTTGGGATTTGTGACCATCACGGACGCCCGGGTGACCAACGACCTGCAGCACGCCACCGTCTACTACACGGTGTTCGGCGACGCCGAAGAGCAGGACGGGACCCGCAAGGCACTGGAGTCCGCCAAGGGCGTCCTGCGGGCGGAAGTGGGCCGGAACATCACCGCCCGGCTCACGCCCACGCTGGAATTCGTCGCGGACGAGATTCCGGTGAACGCCAGCCACCTGGAGGAGCTGTTGCGGGCCGCGAAGGCCAAGGACGCCGAGGTCGCGGCCCTGGCCGAAGGCGCCGCCTTTGCCGGCGAAGAGGACCCGTACCGCAAGCCCGAAGACGAGGACGAGGACGAGGACGACGCCGGCCGCGGAACGCGTCCGGAATAGCGGCTAACGACCGCTGCACGGCCCGACGGCCGTTGCACCAAAGGGCGGGCCACCTGCTGTGCGCAGGTGGCCCGCCCTTTTTTCCGGTCCCGGCAGCCGCGGATCAGTGCAGCCGGATCTTGATGACCTTGCCGTCGGGAGGTGTCTTCCCGGTGAAGTCAGGGAGCGCATTCGTTGTGGCGTAGAGCCGGTCGCCGCGGATCTCCAGCGCACCCGGGGCAGTGGTCTCGAAGAACGTCCGCACCTTGTCGTGGCCCTTCTTCAGCACGGAAATCTTGTTGCCGAACATCTCGGCAATGTAGATGTCGCCGCGTGAGCTGACCGCCAGGTTGGTGGCGCCGGACAGGCCCCCCGCCAACTGCACGACCTTCCCGGTGTGGGCATGGACCTTGAAGACGCGGCCGAGCGCGCCGATGCTCCCGTCTTCGGGACCGCCCGGCAGCGAGGTGACGTACAGCCAGCCGTGCCGGCCAAACTCAACGTCCGTAGGCACCGGCTCCAGATAGTACTTCTGGCCGACCACGCAATCCGGCAGGCCCATGCCTGCCGCCAGCGCAGCGGTCACCCGGAAGGATGCCGGCGGCAGCACCGCAACCGTGCTGACCCGCTTGCTGTGCTTGTCGACCTTCAGGATGGCGTTGCCGCCGGCGTCGGCGACATAAATGCTCTGCCTGTTGGCGGCCGTGGCATAGGCGTTGGAGTCGACGTTGCCCTTGTACTTGGCCGGGATCCCCTCCGGAATCTTGTCCAGGCACTGCCGGTCCTTCACATGGCGGAAGCCGTAGGTGACGCGGCCGTCCGGGTTGTGCTTCTTCTCATAGGCCGCCACGTCGGCGATCTTCCGAGGCGCGGCCCCGTCGTCGTGCAGGTCCAACGACTTGATCCACTGCACGTTCGGCAGCCCGTCCATGCCGCCGGCACCGGTGCCCTCGGAGAAGTAGACCGTGTGCCTGTAGAGGGAGGCGGACGCGACCTGGGGTCCGCCGGAGCGGTACAGGACTTCGGGATCGCCATGGCGCTTGATCCGGTTCAGGACGCCGGCGAAGTTCTGGGTCACAAACAGGCCGTGCCGGCCGGCCGCAAGACTCAGCGGCGATTGCAGCCCCTCGGCCAGCACGGTCGCCGACGGAGGCTCCGGGCTCTCCCGGTGGGCCGATGACGGTGCCAGGCCGGTGCCGAACGCAAGTCCGAGCGCCAAGGGAAGGGCGAGATACAGCGATGGTTTTTTCACGATGAAGCTCCTGAAGAGAGCCGCGGGGCACCCCGGACGACTCGCAGGCCGGCGGAGTGGCCGGAGAACAAGGGCAAGTGATGCCGAAGAGGCGACTGTGCCGCTGGCCTGCTGAAATCCCTTGGAGGCCGCATCCACGGCACGCAGTGTGCCCAAAATATTGCAGCCCCCGGAGGCTGTCAACGATGCACGCTTTAAGCCCCGACCGGCCGTATCCCCGGGACGCCATATACTGAAAGGCGTGACTTCTGGCCTGCTCCGTTCCGGATTGATACTCGTCGACAAGCCGCAGGGGTGGACCAGCCACGACGTTGTCGGCCGCATGCGCCGCCTGGCCGGAACGCGGAAGGTCGGCCACGCCGGCACCCTGGACCCCATGGCCACGGGCGTGCTGGTGGTCGGCGTCAATAAGGCCACCCGGCTGCTGACCTACATCGTCGGCGCCCCCAAGACGTATGACGCCACCATCCGGCTCGGCCAGTCCACGGTGACCGACGACGCCGAGGGCGACGTCACGGCGGAAACCATCGCCGCTGCCGTGACGGAACAGCAGATCAGGGACGGCGTCGCCGAACTGACCGGGGAGATCCTGCAGGTACCGAGCAGCGTCTCGGCCATCAAGGTCAACGGTCAGCGGTCCTACGCGCGCGTGCGCTCCGGACAGGACGTGGTGTTGGCCGCCCGGCCGGTCACGATCCACCGGTTCGAGGTCCACGGCATTCGGCGCGGCCGCGGCGGGAAGGTGCAGGACGTGGACGTCACCGTCGAATGCTCGTCGGGAACCTACATCCGTGCGCTGGCGCGCGATCTCGGGCAGCGGTTGGGCGTCGGCGGGCACTTGACGGCCCTGCGCCGGACCCGGGTGGGTCCGTTCCGGATCGAAAACGCAGCCACGTTGGATGAACTGGCCGAAGACCTGCAGATGACGGGCCTCGACGAGGCCGCCCGCGTACTGTTCCCGGTCCGGGAACTCAGCGCCACCGAGGCCGACGACGTCTCACATGGCCGACGCATCCCGGCCGCCGGAGCACCCGGCGCGACGGCGGCGTTCGCCCCGGACGGATCGCTGGTGGCGCTGCTGGAAGACAACGATGCGCAAGCCAGGCCCCTGCTGGTGTTCGCACCGGGAAACGAGGCGGACGCACAGTGATCATCGACGGTTTTTTCATCGCCGGCACGGTGGTCACCCTGCTTGCCGCGGTCATCTGCGTGGTTGCCGCCCTCCTGAAACACGGTCCCAACGACGTCACGATTCTCTCGGTCGCCGCGGTGGAGCTGTTTCTGCTCGTCTACGGGGCGGCCGGTATCATCAGACAGGCTTCCGGTGAGCCCGTCAGCGGGGAAACCTGGGAATTTTGGGGCTACCTGATCACCGCCTTGCTGGTTCCGGTAGCAGCCTTCTGGTGGGCCATCATGGACCGCAGCCGGTGGAGCAACCTGGTGCTGGGGGCGGCGGGAATCACGGTATTCGTCATGCTGGTGAGAATGGAACAAATTTGGGACGGAGCGATCGCCGTATGAAACCCGGCCAGGAACAACAACGGGCAAGGCATACCCGGGACGTGAGCGCCGCCGCCGGCCGCGCCACCGGTCCCGGGCGGCTCCTGGTGGCGGTCTACGGGGTCTTCGCGCTCTCCGCCACCGCCCGGGCGGGCTATCAGATAGCAACCAAGTTCTCGGAAGCGCCGGTGGCCTACCTGCTGTCCGCCTTCGCCGCCGTCGTGTACATCCTGGCGACCGTTACGCTGGCCAGGTCCGGGACCCGCTCCTACTGGCTGTCGGTGGCCGCCGTGAGCATCGAACTCGTGGGAGTCCTGGCCGTCGGGCTGCTGAGCGTGCTGGATCCCCAGCTGCTTCCGCAGGACACGGTGTGGTCGGGCTTCGGCAAGGGATACGGATACGTCCCCCTGCTGCTGCCGGTCATCGGCCTGTGGTGGCTCTGGCGGCACCGGCCGGCGGCGGGCGCGAAGCCCCCCGGAGGTCGTCCATAATGGAAGGGGTCCCGGCGACGGGTCCGCACCCGCTGAAGGCCCCGATCGACGAGGAGTTTACTGTGCACTACTGGAAAGACCTGGCCGACGTACCCCGCGGCTATGGTCCGTCAGTGGTGACACTGGGAAATTTCGACGGCGTCCACCGCGGCCACCAGCAGGTGCTGCGCCGCCTGGTGGAGACCGCGTCCGCCCGCGGGACCCGCGCGGTGGCGATTTCTTTCGATCCGCATCCTTCCCAGGTCCATCGGCCGGACGCCGCCCCGCAGCTCATCATGGGACTGCAGGACCGGGTCGAGGCGCTGGAGGCCAGCGGCCTGGACGGGCTGCTGATGATGACCTACACGCTGGAACTGGCCGGCGAAACCCCTGAGGAGTTCGTCCGCAAAGTCTTCGTGGAGACCCTCGGCGCCACCGCGGTCGTGATCGGCCACGACACGCGGTTTGGGAAGAACAACGCGGGCGACCTGAACACCATGCAGGAACTGGGCCGGCAGTTCGGCTTCACCGTCGAGGTCGTCGACGAATATGAAACCGATGCGGACCTCGGCGCCGCGGGCAGCGGCCGGCGCTACTCGTCGTCCTGGGTCCGGGAAGCCCTCGCCGCGGGGGATGTCGCCACGGCGGCGGAGGTGCTCGGACGCACCCACCGGATGCGCGGCGAAGTCGTGCACGGCGACGCCCGCGGCCGGGAACTGGGTTTTCCCACCGCGAACCTGTCCAAGCATGCAACGGGCATGATCCCCGGCGACGGCGTCTACGCCGGCTGGCTGGTGGACCAGCACGGCACCAGGTGGCAGGCCGCCATCTCGGTGGGCTCGAATCCGACCTTCGAGGGCGCCAGCCGCCGGGTCGAGGCGCACGTCATCGACCGGCCGCAGGAGGACACGGACGACTTCGATCTCTACGGGCAGCAGGTGGTGGTCGAGTTCGTGGAACGCCTGCGCGGCATGGTGGCCTACACCGGCCCCGAGGCCCTGATCGCCCAAATGCGCGACGACGTGGTGCGTACCCGAAGCCTGCTTTCGACAGACCAAGCCCGCAACAGGTAAACTGGCCGATGGATTCGGCTGCGGTCCGTGGCGGCTGTATCCCTCCGTGCTCTGCTGCCGGCAAGCCTCTGGCGGCCGGCGGAGACTGCGGAGCCCCCGGCAGCGAAGTGCTGACTCGGGCCTCACGGCACAACTTCTAGGAGTTACTGTGGCATTAGACGCCGCGCTCAAGCAGGAAATCATCAAGGAATACGCCACGCACGAGGGCGACACGGGTTCTCCCGAGGTTCAGATCGCTGTTCTGTCCCGTCGCATCTCCGACCTGACGGAACACCTGAAGATGCACAAGCACGACCACCACACCCGCCGGGGCCTCATGGCACTGGTCGGCCGCCGTCGTCGCATGCTCACCTACCTGCGTGACACCGACATCACGCGCTACCGTGCGCTCATCGAGCGCCTCGGCCTGCGCCGCTAGTCAGTGACGGAGGCGGCTCTTCCGTCCACTGCGAGACGGGGACAGGAGAGCCGCCTTTTTCCTACCGCGCCGGTTTGCGGCGCGGCAGGAGCACGGCCGCCGGGAGACTGTCGGCCGATAACTACATCAACTGGAGACTTTCGGTATCGCGGCATTCGCGGTCCTCGGTAGTGGCTTCCGGGACGCCCTTAAGGGCTTGCCCGTAGGTCTCGATCGAAGACCGGGTGGCGTACAGGCAGGCTGGCCGTGAAGCGGCCTCGCAGGTTTGGGCAGATACCGGCGGCCTCCGCACTCGAAGAAACGGAGGTGGCTCTCTTGGAGGGTCCCGAAATTCAGTACTCAGAAGCTGTCATCGACAACGGCCGGTTCGGCCAGCGCGTGGTCAGGTTCGAAACCGGCCGCGTGGCCCAGCAGGCGGCCGGCTCGGCAATGGTCTACATCGACGAAGACACCGCACTGCTCTCCGCCACCACGGCGGGCAAGTCCCCGCGCGAAGGCTTCGACTTCTTCCCGCTGACCGTCGACGTGGAAGAGCGGATGTACGCCGCCGGCCGCATCCCGGGCTCGTTCTTCCGCCGCGAAGGCCGCCCGTCCACCGAAGCGATCCTGGCCTGCCGCCTGATGGACCGCCCGCTGCGCCCCGCCTTCGTCAAGGGGCTGCGCAACGAGGTCCAGGTAGTGGTGACCGTGTTGGCCATCAATCCCGACGTCATGTACGACGTCGTCGCGATCAACGCCTCCTCGATGTCCACCCAGCTGAGCGGCCTGCCGTTCTCCGGCCCGATCGGCGGCGTCCGCGTGGCGCTCGTGGACGGCCAGTGGGTGGCCTTCCCCAAGCACTCCGAACTGGAGCGCGCCGTGTTCAGCATGGTGGTGGCCGGCCGCATCGCCGCCGGCAACGACATCGCCATCATGATGGTCGAGGCCGAGGCCACCGACAACGCCTGGAACCTGATCAAGGAAGAGGGCGCCACCGCGCCCACCGAAGAGGTCGTGGCCGAGGGCCTCGAGGCCGCCAAGCCGTTCATTCGGGCGCTGTGCGAGGCTCAGTCCGACCTGGCCGCCCGCGCGGCCAAGCCGACGGTCGAATTCCCGATCTTCAAGGACTACGAGGACGATGCCTTCGCCGCCGTAGAGTCCGCCGCAGCTGCCAAGCTGACGGAAATCTTCTCGATCGGCGACAAGCAGCAGCGCAACGAGGCCGCAGACGCGTTCAAGGCCGAGATCCTGGCGCAGTTGGCCGGCACCGAGACGGCGGAATTCGCCGGTCGCGAGAAGGAAGTTTCCGCGGCATTCAACGCCGTGACCAAGAAGGTTGTCCGCCAGCGCATCCTCACCGAGCAGGTGCGCATCGACGGCCGCGGGCTGAGCGACATCCGCAAGCTGACCGCCGAGGTCGAGGTCCTGCCCCGCGTCCACGGCTCAGCCATTTTCGAGCGCGGCGAAACCCAGATCCTGGGCGTCACCACGCTGAACATGCTGAAGATGGAGCAGCAGATCGATTCGCTGTCGCCGGTGACGCGCAAGCGCTACATGCACAACTACAACTTCCCGCCGTACTCCACCGGTGAGACCGGCCGCGTGGGCTCGCCCAAGCGCCGTGAAATCGGCCACGGCGCACTGGCCGAGCGCGCCTTGGTGCCGGTGCTGCCGTCGCGTGAAGAGTTCCCGTACGCCATCCGCCAGGTCTCCGAGGCGCTGAGCTCCAACGGCTCCACCTCCATGGGCTCGGTCTGCGCCTCCACCCTGTCCCTGCTCAACGCCGGCGTGCCGCTGAAGGCCCCGGTCGCCGGCATCGCCATGGGACTTGTCTCCGACCAGGTCGACGGTGAAACCCGCTACGCGGCGCTCACCGACATCCTGGGTGCCGAGGACGCCATGGGCGACATGGACTTCAAGGTCGCCGGTACCTCGGAGTTCGTCACCGCCATCCAGCTCGATACCAAGCTCGACGGCATCCCGGCGTCCGTGCTGGCCGCCGCCCTGAAGCAGGCCCGCGAGGCACGGCTTCACATTCTCGGCGTGATCAATGCCGCGATCGACCAGCCGGACGAAATGAGCGAATTCGCCCCGCGGATCATCTCGGTCAAGATCCCGGTGGACAAGATCGGCGAGGTCATCGGCCCGAAGGGCAAGATGATCAACCAGATCCAGGAAGACACCGGCGCGGACATCTCCATCGAGGACGACGGCACCGTGCTGATCGGCGCGACCGACGGTGCGGCCGCCGAAGCCGCCCGCGCCGCCGTCAACGCGATCGCCAACCCGCAGATCCCCGAGGTGGGCGAGCGCTACCTGGGCACGGTCGTGAAGACCACCACCTTCGGTGCCTTCGTGTCGCTGACCCCGGGCAAGGACGGCCTGCTGCACATCTCCGAGCTGCGCAAGCTGGCCGGCGGCAAGCGCGTGGACAACGTCGACGACGTGGTGTCGGTGGGCCAGAAGGTCCAGGTCGAGATCACCAAGATCGACGACCGCGGCAAGCTGTCCCTCGCCCCCGTGGTGGCCGAGGACGCCGCAGCCGACGAGGCGTCGGCCGAAGAGGCCGTGGCCGAGTAAGCATGACCGTCGTCGCCCTGCCGCTGGTCGGCAGCATGCAGCATGCCGACGCCACCGAGCTCGGCGGGTCGGACCCCACACTGGTCCACGGCGAACCGGGCGGCGCCATCGTGCGCCGCTCGGTGCTGCCCGGGGGAGTGCGGGTGCTGACCGAAGCGATGCCCGGCCAGCGGTCGGCGACGATCGGATTCTGGGTCGGTGTTGGCTCGCGGGATGAAGCCGCGGGCCAACACGGCTCGACCCACTTTCTGGAGCATCTGCTCTTCAAGGGCACCAGGCGCCGGACGGCGCTGGACATCGCCTCCGCCTTCGACGAGGTCGGCGGCGAATCCAATGCGGCCACGGCCAAGGAAAGCACGTGCTACTACGCCCGCGTCCTGGATTCGGACCTGCCGATGGCCATCGACGTGATCGCCGACATGATCACCTCCGCGGTCCTTGACCCGCAGGAGCTGGAGCAGGAACGCGGAGTCATCCTCGAAGAGATCGCCATGGACAATGACGATCCCGCGGACGTGTGCCACGAAAAATTTGTTGAGGCGGTGCTCGGCGGGCACCCCCTGGGCCGGCCGATCGGCGGGACGCCGGAGGCGATCAAGGCGGTGGCCCGCGACTCGGTCTGGGCCCACTACCAGCGCTACTACCGGCCCGACGAGCTGGTGGTCACCGCGGCCGGCGGGCTGGACCACGACGCGGTGTGCGCGCAGGTGCTCGCCGCCC
>NZ_JBNHGF010000068.1:0-10560 GCF_059091005.1 Arthrobacter sp. Y3223164 | reverse complement strand
CGGCGTGAGGGACCGGGGCCAGCGGCGCGGTGAGCCGGGCACCCGGGAGCTGCCGGCGGCCAAGACCTCGCCGGACGGCATGACCGGCACCGAAATCCTCGAACTCCTTAACACCCACGTCAACGACACCGTCGCCTACGTCAACGAGACCACCACCCTGGACCTGGACTACCTGGAACGCATCGCCATCGACCGCCCGGGCATGTACCACTTCCCCGCCTCCGGCGGGCTGGGCTTCGGCCTGCCCGCAGCCGTGGGCATGTCCCTGGGCGCCCCGGAGAAGACCATCGTCGCGACCGTGGGCGACGGCTCCGCCAACTACGGCATCACCGCCCTCTACACCGCGGCCCGCCGGCAGACGCGGACCGTGTTCGTCATCGTCAACAACTCCGGCTACGGCGCCCTCGCCGGCTTCGCCCAACGCATGGGCGTGCCCGACGTCCCCGGCCTGAAGCTAGGCGGCATCGACTTCGTCTCCATCGCCGAGGGCTACGGCGTCCCGGCCGAACGCACCAGCACCCGCGAAGAATTCGAAGCCGCCTACCAAAAGGCACTCGCCGCCAGCGGCCCCGTCCTCATCGACGCACAGGTGGTTACCGGCTGAATCGCCGTAGGCCGGGCTGCTGCCAAGCGCCTACTTGAGCTCGATCTCGACGAACACAAAGTCGTCGTCGGACTCGTTGACAACGTTGTGTTCGCTGCCTGCCGTGCGCGTGTAGGAAACGCCGGCGGTCAACTGGCTGGCCGACGCCCCCTCGCTGGTCTCCAGGGTCAGGGTCCCGGTGCTCATGGGGACCACAACGTAGTCCACGGGATGCACGTGCCAGCCGGTTTCCGCGCCGGGAGGAAACCGCCACTCGGTGACCGTCACCCGGTGGTTGTCGATCTGCACGGTGGCCACCGCCGGCGGGCGCCCACCGGTCTGTTGGTCCGCGAAACCAGTCTGCACGTCGCGTTGCATGTTTCTCCTTCGGTCAGAAATGGCTGTTCGTGGCCACCCTATCCGGCGCCTCGCCCATCCTGCAGCAGCCCTCCACGCCGGCGCCCCTCCCCTGGCCAAAACAGGGTAGGCCGGCCCCTACCGAAGGGGGTTTTGAGCTTCTACCATTTTCTCTACTGCTCCACTGCGGGGAAGGAGGGGTGTGGGATCCAGCGTCAGGAAATGCTCCCCAACGCCCCGCCCGAAGGCTGCGCGCGGATGCATCCGTCACGTTGATTTCCCGCATAACGCATCATGTGGCCCTTTCGACGAAACAGGTTTCAACAGGTCGACCTCGACGAACTGATGGCGTCTGCCCGCCGCCCGAAGAAGAAGCTCCGGCGTCGGCGCCTCGACTTGTGGGTGGTGAGCGTTGCCGTCGCGGCCTTGGCGGCCGGGGCGATCGTCGCACCCGCGGCGGTGGGCGTGTCCGCCGTCGGCAATTCGGTCCTGGACATGTGGCAAGAGCTGCCGACCGACCTGCCGCTGGATCGCCCGTTGGCCCAGCACACGGTTTTGCTGGACAAGGACGGCAAGGAATTCGCCCGGTTCGCCAGCGAGAACCGCGTGGATGTTGAGCTGGACCAGGTGTCGGAGGCCTTCAAGAAAACCCTGATCAGCACGGAGGATGCCCGCTTCTACGAACACGGCGGCGTAGACCCGCTGGGCATCGCCCGGGCACTGATGCATAACGCCACCAACAGCGAGGTCCAGGGCGCTTCCACCCTGACCCAGCAGCTGGTCCAGAACCTGCTGGTCAACCACGCGCGGAACGAAGAGGAAGACAAGGTCGCTGTAGGCAACACCTACAACGCCAAGCTCCGGGAGATGAAGTATGCCGTCGCCTTGGAAAAGCAGTTGCCCAAGGACGAGATCCTCACGCGCTACCTGAACGCCGTCTATTTCGGGAACCGTGCCTACGGCGTGGAGGCCGCGGCCCGCTACTACTTCAGCACGCCGGCGGCCAAACTCGACTATGCACAGTCGGCCCTGTTGGTGGGGCTGCTCAAGGCGCCCACGGCTTTCGACCCGTTCGCCAACCCCGAAGCCGCCACGGAGCGGCGCAACACCGTGCTGGATGTGCTGGAAAAGCAGGGAGTACTGCCGGCCGACGAAGCGCAGGCCGCCCGCGAGGCCCCGCTGGGCGTGAAGCGCGGCGAGGTGCCATCCGGTTGCGGCGGGTCCAAGTATCCGTTCTACTGCGAGGCGGCCCGCGAAGAACTCCTGTCCAACCCGGCGTTCGGCAAGACCCCCGAAATCCGAGAGCAGCGCTTCAACTTGGGCGGCCTGACCTTGACCACCGCGTTGGACCGGAAGGCTGCCGACGCAGCACAAAAAGCCGTGGAGAGGGCGCTGGGCAACAACAACCGCGCGGCCCTGGGCACCGCCGTCGTGCGACCGGGAACCGGCCACGTGGCCGCCATCGCGCAGAACCGCGCCTGGGGCAAGGGCAAAGGCAAGACCCAGGTGGTCTACGTCCGGCACGCCTTCCAGGTCGGGTCGGCCATGAAGCCGATCGTGCTCGCGACGGCTCTCACGCAGGGCATCCCCACCTCCCAAAAGTTCCGGGCGGACGGCCCCTACCGTTCACCGAAACTGGACAACCCGAAGGGCGGGTACATCAACTACGACAACGTCGACTATGGAGTCATCAACGCGTACCAGGCCATCCGCGCCTCGGTGAATATCTACTTCATCAAGCTGGTCGAGCGCGTCGGCGTCATCAACGCGGCAAGGATGGCCAACAAGCTGGGCATCACGTCCATCAACCCCGACAAGCTCAGCGGCAGGGAAGGTTCGCTGGCCCTCGGCGCCTACGAAGTCACGCCGCTGCAAATGGCCAGCGCCTACGCCGCCTTCATGAGCAACGGGACGGTCTGCAAACCGGTCACCATCATCAAGGCAGTCAAGACCGACACGAAGAAAGAGCTGCCCGTTCCGGACCCGGATTGCCATCGCGCCATCAAACCCGCTGTCGCGGACACCGTTGCCGATGTGCTCAAGGAACCCTTCAACCCGCGAGGAACCCTGGGGCCGCGCATCGAACTCAAGGGAAACCGGGAGGCCGGAGCCAAGACCGGAACAACGAACGACTTCGCCGCCAACTGGATTGTGGGCGGCACCCCGCAGCTCACAGCCGCCGTCTGGCTCGGCGACCCGCGCGGCGGGGCGGAGTACCCGCTCAAACGCGTCAAGGCCTACGGCAAGACCTACACAGACCTGACCGGCTCCGAAGTCGCCGCCCCGGTGTGGAAGGAAACCATGGACGGCGCGCTCAAGGGCGAGAAGAAGGTAAAGCTGCCCGAGGCCCACCGGTCGATGACGAGGTAGCGAGCGGCCAGGGCTGGCATCAGCGCTGCCGGACGATGGCGGCCCGGTTAAGGCACCCCTTCCAACCGGGATTGTTGTTCATCGATCCACGTCAGAACCTTGTCCCAGTGTCCGGCCTGCGGGTCAATGAGTTGGACGTGGTCCATGCCGGGCTGAACGCTTAGTTCGACCTGGGCACCATATGTCCGGGCCTGGCGGACGAAGTCGCGGGTGTGGTCCAAGGGCACTCGTAGGTCAGCATCGCCATGCACCACCAAGGTGGGGATGGAGGACGGCCGATGCCGCACCGGTGATGCATCACGGTACAAATCATGGCGGCCAGCGCCAAAATATTCGACGACGGCACCTTCCGCCAGGTTTTCTTCGTAGGTTCGTGCCACATCCGTCACAGGCGCCAGCGCAACCAGTGCGTCAACCGGCGCGCGGGTCAGCAGGACCAGTTGCCCGCCCACCGAATGACCGATGGCAATCCGCGGTCCGGGCATCTCCTGCGCCCAAGGGCTTTCAGTGACCGCGCGGATTGCCGCGTCAACGTCCTCGTGCGGTTCAGGCCACTCACTCTCCGCCGCTCCGCGCCGGTATTCGATGTTCGCCACCGCCCATCCACGCGAGCTCAGGTCGGACGCCATGGGTTCCATCAGCGAGGCATCGAACTGGGCACGCCAGTAGCCGCCGTGCACCAGCAAGGCTAATCCGACGGGGGCGGCGTGGCCGGCTGGATTCCAGCAAAAAACGCACTGGGACGCCTCCGGCCCGTAGTGGATCGTCTGAATTTCTGCTGCGGGTGTGCTCACTGAACCTTCCCTTTCGGCCTGCTCGCCTTGGCGGATACGAATGTGACCGATGACGGTTGGCCCGGGACGTTGCCCCGGCCAACCGTCGTCGGTCATCAGACGCCACGCACCTTAGCCTGCCAGTGCGGGCTCAGCCGGGCGCAACGGCTTCCAGCGTAGATGCGGGTTGTCCGCCGTCTCGTTAACCTCCCGGATGAGGGAGAGTCGCGGGCGGACCGCGTCCGTGCGCGCGCTCGGCGGTTTGCGCCGTCCGGCCCGGAATTGTGGGATCCACGCGACGCCGTCGCCCCGGTAGTCCTGCTCCGCAGCCGCGTGCAGCGTCCAGTGCGGGTCATACAGGTGTGTTCGTCCCAGAGCGATCAGGTCGGCGCGCCCGGCCAGCAGGATCGAGTTCGCGTCGTCGTAAGTGGAAATCGCTCCCACAGCGATGACAGCGATGCCCGCGGGAACTGCCACTTCCTGGCGGATCCGGTCCGCATACGGCGTCTGGTAGCTACGGCCGAACTGAGGCTTCTCCCCCTTAGCGATCTGGCCGGTGGATACATCAATTCCATCGGCGCCGTGGGCCGCAAACGCCTTGGCGATTTGGACAGCTTCATCCAGCGTGTTGCCGCCGTCGATCCAGTCGGTCGCTGAGATGCGTACCGTCAGCGGTTTCTCCGCCGACCACGCAGCCCGCACCGCCTCGAAGACCTCCAGCGGGAAGCGCAGCCGGTTCTCCACGCTGCCGCCGTACTCGTCCGTCCGGTGGTTGGCCACCGGGGACAGGAAGGAGGAGAGGAGATAACCGTGGGCCGCGTGCACTTCCAACAAGTCGAATCCGGCCTCGTCTGCCCGACGTGTGGCGGCGACAAAGTCTGCCACGACCTTATCCATCTGGGCACGATCCATTTCCCGAGGAACCTGGTTGTCCGGTCCGTAGGGCAGCGGGGACGGGCCGATGACCTCCCAGTTGCCCGAATCCAGCGGCTGATCGATGCCTTCCCACATCAGCTTGGTGGACGCTTTGCGGCCCGCGTGGCCGATCTGGGCGCCGATCTTGGCGTCGGAATGCCCGTGGACGAACTCGACAATGTCTTCCCATGCGTCGCGCTGTTCATCCGTGTAGAGCCCCGTGTCGCCCGGAGTGATACGGCCTTCTGCCGAGACGCACACCATCTCGGTCATGACCAGGCCGGCGCCGCCCATGGCCTTACTGCCCAGGTGCACCTTGTGGAAGTCAGCCGGCATCCCATCGGTGGCGGAGTACATATCCATGGGCGAGACCACGATGCGGTTCTTCAGCTCCAAGCCGCCTATGCGGTACGGCTGGAACATCGCCGGCGCGACTGATTCCAGACCCTGCGAGGTGGCGAAGTGTTCCTCGACTTTCAGAGCGAATTCCGGATCGCGCAGCCGCAGGTTGTCCTGCGTGATGCGCCGGCTGCGGGTGAGCAGGTTGAAGGTGAACTGGACCGGGTCCTGCCCGGTGTATTGGCCCACGCGTTCGAACCATTCGAGTGACGCCTGCGCGGCGCGTTGGGTAGATTCGACCACTGGCCGCCGCTCGGTTTCATAGGCTCCCAGCGCCGTCTCCAGATCCTGGTGTTCGTGGAGGCAAGCCGCCAGGGCCAGGGCATCCTCCATGGCCAGTTTTGTGCCGGAGCCGATGGAGAAGTGTGCGGTGTGCGCGGCGTCGCCGAGCAGCACCACGTTGCCGTGCCGCCAACTGCTGTTCCGGACCGTGGTGAAGTTCAGCCACTTGGAATTGTTGGCCAGTACCTGATGGCCCTCAAGCTCGTCAGCGAATATCTCCCGGATCTTCGCGATCGCTTTCTCATCGGAGACGCCCGGGGCAAACACCTCGTTCTCGGTTTCATCGAAGCCGGCAGCGCGCCAGACGTCCTCGGGCATTTCCACGATGAACGTGGAGCCCTGATCGGAGAACGGGTAGCCGTGGATCTGTATGACCCCGTGCTCGGTCTCTTTGATAAAGAACTTGAAGGCTTCGAAGACCAGGTCGGTACCCAACCACATGAATTTGTTCGGCCGCGGGTCCAGATTGGGGCCGAACGAGTCGGCGTACTTCGAGCGGATCTGGGAGTTTACGCCGTCTGCTGCCAGCACCAGGTCATAGCCGGCTTCGAGTTCCTCCACCGGAGGTGCCAGGGTTGAGAAGCGCAGGTCCACACCGAGTTCCGCACAGCGGTGCTGCAGCAGTTCGAGCAGTTCTTTGCGGCTCATGGCAGCGAAACCTTGGCCGCCCACGGCGATGGTTTCGCCCTGGTAGTGAATGTCGATGTCGGACCAGCGGGCGAATCGGCGGCTCATATACTCGGCCACCACAGGGTCCGCGTTGCCGATCCCGCCCAGGGTTTCGTCCGAAAAAACCACGCCGAAACCGAAGGTGTCATTAGCCGCGTTGCGCTCCCAGACGGTCACCTCGTGCGCCGGGTCCAACTGCTTCATCAGGGCTGCGAAGTACAGGCCGCCGGGGCCGCCTCCCACAATTGCGATTTTCATGTCTGTTGTCCTTCCGGTCTGGTCTAAGCCGGGCTGCCGGCCAGGTCTGCCCCTTGGCCGGCCTGCTCGCGGAGTTTGAAGTGCTGAAGTTTTCCGCTGGGATTGCGCGGCAGTTCGGTCACGAACCTGATGTCCCGCGGGTATTTGTAAGGCGCGATGGTTGCCTTGACGAAGTCCTGGATATCCTTGCGTGTGGCGTCGTCGCCGACCGCACCCTCGCGCAGCACCACGAAGGCGCAGACGACGCTGCCGCGTTCTGGATCCGGCCGACCGATCACGGCGTTCTCCACCACGTCCGGATGCTGGTCGATCGCCGCTTCCACCTCGGGGGCCCCGATGTTGTAGCCGGACGAGACAATCATGTTGTCCGACCGGGCCTGGTAGACGAAGTAGCCTTCCTCGTCGCGCAGAAACGTGTCGCCGGTTATGTTCCAGCCGTTCTGCACGTAGTTTGCCTGCCGCGGGTCGTCCAGATAGCGGCAACCGGTCGGGCCGATAACGGCCAGCTTCCCGGGCTGGTTGACGGGGGCTTCGTTGCCGTCGTCGTCCAGCACCTTGGCACGAAAACCCGGGATCGCAATCCCCGTGGCCCCGGGGCGGATGTCGTCTCCAGCGGCAGAAATGAACACATGCAGCATCTCGGTGGAACCGATCCCGTTGACCAGGGATAGCCCGGTGGCCTCATGGACCGCCTCCCACGTCTCCTTGGGCAGATGCTCTCCTGCAGACACCGCTATGCGCAGCCCCCGGAGGAGGTCCGCCCGACCTTCCTTTAGGATTGCGCGGTACGCGGTGGGTGCCGTGAAAAGCACGGTAGCGCCGGCATTGGCTGCCTGTTCCGCCAACTGCACCGGGGTGGCCCGTTCAGTGAGGAGCGAGGAAGCCCCAAAGCGCAGCGGGAAGACCACCAAACCACCCAGCCCGAACGTAAACGCCAGAGGCGGAGATCCCGCGAACACGTCGTCGGCCGTGGGCTGCAAGATATACCGGGCAAACGTGTCCGCGTTAGCCAGGATGTCGCGGTGGAAGTGCATGGTGATCTTCGGCGTGCCGGTCGTACCCGAGGTCGGCCCAAGCAGGGCAACGTCGTCCGCCGCTGTGTCAACGTCGTCGAATTTGCCGCTCTTGGCAGCACACCTGACGGTGAGGTCATCGGGGTCGTCCGCCCCGTAGGTCATGACGGCGATGCCTTCCCCGACCGCCTCGGCAAGTCCATCAGCAAAGCGAGCATCAGTGATCGCTGCGGAGGGACGGGTCAACCGGCAGATGGTGGCGACTTCACTGGCGCGCAGCACCGGCATCGTGGTGACGACGACGGCACCGGCCTTGAGCACGCCCAACCAGGCGGCCACCAGCCAGGGGTTATTGGGGCCGCGCAGCAGGACACGGTTACCCGGCACCACGCCGAAATCCTCGGTGAGCACCTGCGCCACTTGGTTGGCGCGCTGCTGCAGTTGGCCGTAGCTCCACGTCTGGCCGTCCGGAGTATGCAGGGCGGGCTGCTCGCTCCCGAAGGCGGTTACGGCCTCATCGATGAGCACCGTGGCAGCGTTAAGTCGGTCCGGATACTGCAGTTCGGGAAGGGTGAATTCCAGGATTGGCCACTGCTCAACGGGCGGCAGGTGGTCGCGCGTGAACGAGTCCACATGAGCTGACGGGGAAAGCTCCATGGCGTTCCTTTCGGAGAGAAGAATGGGCGGGGAGATAAAAGAGCGGGTGAGGCGGCCAGAGCGGAGGCAGGTGGATGGTTCACGTGCCTCCGCCAGGCTCAGCGCGCCGTGCGGATCATGCCTTCTTGCGCGACCGTGGCCAGAAGGCGGCCGTCACGGTCGAAGAACCGGCCGGTGGCCAGCCCGCGGTTGCGCTGGCCGGAAACCGCTTCCTGGACGTACAGCACCCAGTCGTCAACGCGTCCGTCGCGGTGAAACCACATGGAGTGGTCCAGGCTTGCGGTCACCAGTCCGGGCTCCGCCCAGTGGTGGCCCTGCGCGCGCAGGATCGGCTCCAGGATGGTGTAGTCGCAGACGTAGGCCAGCGCAGTACGGTGCAGGTCCCGGGTGGCACGCTCGTCGGCTTGGTCAGGCAGTTGCCCGAATGCCTTCACCCAGACAGCTTGCTGCGGCACCTGTTCGCCCTCGATCTCCAGATACACCGGGCCGGGCACGTGCCGCATGTCGAAGCTGCGCCCCCGCGACCAGTAGGCCGCGGCGTCGCCTTCGACGCCGGCCAGCACGTCGGCGGCGCTGCGCAACGACTCCGGGTCCACGTTGGCCGGCATCTCCGGCTGGAATTCCGGGCCGTCCTCGGGCACCTGGAAGGAACCCATGGCGGCGAACACGGTCTTGCCGTCCTGCCAGCCCCGCACACTGCGGGTGGAGTAGCCGCGACCGTCGCGCAGCTTCTCCACTTCGTAGCGGACCACGGCCCCAATATCAACCGGGCGCATAAAGTAACTGTGCATCGAATGCAGCTGCCGGTCCTCGCCCACCGAACGCATCATGGCCGCTGCAGCCTGGGCCACCATGTCGCCGCCGTAGGCCTTGGGCCACGGCACGTACTGGGTGGTCGCCTCGTAGGCTTGGTCGTGGACTTGAGGTTCAACGGCAGTCAGTTCGACGGCGCGCAGGAAGGTCTCGGACGTGGGCGCCAGGGTGTCCTGGGCAGTTACGGTGTTCATGCCCGGCGGTATCCTTCCAGCGTCTCGTCCGGAACCTCTTCCAGGTTGACCACGATGTTCTCGGGCGTGCGGGCGGTGAGCCAGACCAGTTCTTCTGTGACGGACATGTTCGCTTCCACGTGCGGCATGAACGGCGGCACGAAGACCCAGTCGCCGGCCTTCATGTCCACAAACTCGGAGTAGCCCTCGCCGAAGTAGATCCGGCCATGGCCGCGCAGCACGTAACCGCCGGTTTCGGCCTCTCCGTGGTGGTGGGGCAGCGAGCGGTAGCCGGGAACGTTGGAGACCTGGCCGAACCAGATCTTGGTGGCCGGCGTGTGCTGGATCGAGACACCGGAGACCCGGACGCAATCACCGGACTGTGCGGTGTTCGTGTCCTCGCTGCCGGATTTGGTGACGACCGGGACCACCTTCCCGTCCGCTCCGGCATAGACCGAGTTGTCGCCCTCGGTGCGGTATTCGATGGCTGCTTCAGTCATAGTTGCTCCTCTGTTGAAGGGGGTGAATGGGAAAGGCGCCTTAGCCGCGGGCGGCTGGCACCGCCGTCGTTGTTTCTGAAAGTGTTGGTGCGGGCTCCGACAAGCCGTCGGCGGACTGGATGCGGATCAGGTTAGTCAGGCGGCCGATGCCGTCGATCTCGGTGCTGAGCACGTCGCCGTCGGCCAGGAAGCGCGGCGGAACCATGCCCATGCCCACTCCCCCGGGTGTGCCGGTCAGGACCACGTCGCCCGGGCGCAGCGTGGTGAACTGCGAAATATAGGACAGCAGCTTGGCCGGACCGAACACCAGCGTGCGGGTGTGGCCGCGCTGCACCAGTTCGCCGTTCACGTAGCCGCGGACCTCTACTCCGCTTCCGTCGAATTCGTCAGCGGTAACCAGCACCGGTCCCAGCGGCGTGCTCGCGTCGAAAGCCTTGCCTTGGAACCACTGCAGGGTCCGGCGCTGCCAGTCCCGCATGGAGACATCGTTGGCCACGGTGTAGCCGGCAACGGCGGCCGCAGCCTGGTCCTCGTCGGCGCGGGTCAGAGTGGCCCCCACCACCACGGCCAGCTCGGCCTCCCAGTCGACGTTCTCGCTGCCGGCTACCGTGAGTTGGTCCTCCGGCCCGGCCAGGGTGTCCGCGAACTTGGCGAACAGCGTCGGATACTCGGGCAGCTCGCGGCCCATTTCCTGGATGTGGTCGCCGTAGTTCAGACCGCAGCAAATCACCTTGCCCGGCCGCGGCACCACCGGTGCCAGTTCGCGGTCCCCGGGCCGGACGACGGCCGCGCCCGCGG
>NZ_JBNHGF010000067.1:0-10572 GCF_059091005.1 Arthrobacter sp. Y3223164 | reverse complement strand
CCGCCCGCCGCCGGGGGTCCCCGCGCCACCGGCGCGGCACCCGTTCCCTCTCCCTCCGGGCCCCGCACCACAGGACGGTAGGGTGCGGATCCTGCCCTTCGGTGCGGGCGCCCTCCTCGCCGAATTCGACACCCTCGACGACGTCCTGGCGCACTACAGCGCACTCTCGGTTGCGCCGCTGCCAGGCGTGACGGAGCTGGTTCCCGCGGCCCGCACCATCCTGGCGACCTTCGACGACCCGGCGGCCGCCGCCGTCGTCCGCCGCTGGCTGGAACAGACCCCGCCGCACGACGGCGGCGCACGCACCACCGGGGACGAGGTCACGGTCGAGGTGGACTACTCGGGGGAGGATCTGCCGGCGGTGGCGCGGATCCTGGGCGTGAGCGAGGCGGACGTCGTGCGGCGCCACCAGCAGTGCGAATGGATTGCCGCTTTCACCGGCTTCGCGCCGGGTTTCGCCTACCTGGTGGCACCCGGGAACCCGCTGCAGGTACCGCGGTTGGCCGAACCGCGGACCCGGGTGCCGGCCGGGTCGGTGGGTTTGGCGGGCGAGTTCACCGGCATCTACCCCTCCGCGTCGCCCGGCGGCTGGCAGCTGATCGGCAGGACCGATGAGCGGCTGTGGGACGCCGCGCGGGAGTGGCCGGCGCTGATTGCGCCGGGAACGCGCGTGCGGTTCAGGGCGGTGTAGCCGGTGATCACCGTGGTCACGGCGGGACCGCAACTCCTGGTGCAGGACCTCGGCCGGCCGGGTCATGCCGCGATCGGGCTGAGCCCGTCCGGCGCACTGGATAACCGGGCACTGCGCACGGCCAACCGCCTGGTCGGAAACCCTGACACCGCGGCGGGACTGGAGTTGCTGCTGGGCGGCGCTGTGCTGCGGTTCGACGCCGACACCGTGGTGGCGGTGACCGGGGCCTCGGGCAAACTTTCGGTGACGGGCCCGGGAAGCGCGGCGGCGAAGTCCCCGGGCCCCGGCCGGCCGCGGAAGGACCAACCGAATCTTTACCGGCCCTTCCGCGTCCGTGCCGGCCAGCGGCTGGAGATCGCCCCCGCCGCGTCCGGGCTCAGGTATTACCTGGCGGTGGCCGGCGGCATCGTGGCCGAGACCCTGATGGGATCGGCGGCCACGGACCTGCTCTCCGGCATGGGACCGGCTCCGCTGCGGGACGGGGACATGGTGCGCTGGTGCACTTCGGCGTCGCGGACAATGGCCACGCCGGAGTCGTACGGGACGTTGAGCCACTTGTGCGCGTCGGTGGCCCACGAGTCGGCCAGGTCCACGCCGTCCAGCAGGTGCCGGTGCTCCGGGCTGGCGGCTGCCCACAGCCCGAACGCGCCGTCGACGTGGACCCAGGCGCCCTCCCGCCGTCGTACGCGGTCCACCGCCGGCCGGATGGGATCGAAGGACCCGGTGTTCACATTGCCGGCCTGCAGGTTGACGATCAGCGGCATGTCGGCGGGAATCCGGTCCAGCACGGCGTCGAGCGAGTCCAGCGTGATGCGGCCCTGCGCGTCGGTGGCCACCGAGTAGACCCTGCGGCGACCCAGGCCCAGGTACTGCAGCGCGGTCAGCACGGTGCTGTGGGCTTCTTCCCCTACGACGACGGCGATCTCCGGCGCGCCGAACAGGCCGTCGCCCACCACGTCCCAGCCCATCCGTTCCAGCACCGCCGTCCGTGCCGCAGCCAGGCAGGTGAAGTGGGCCATCTGGCAGCCGGTCACCAGGCCGAAGCCGGAATCCGCGGGCAGCCCGAACAGGTCCAGCAGCCAGGCGCCCACTGCCTCTTCCACTACTGAGGCGGCCGGACCGGCCACATACAGCCCGGCGTTTTGGTCCCAGGTGGAGGTCAGCCAGTCGGCGGCGAGCGCTGCGGGCTGGGCGCCGCCGATCACGAAGCCGAAGTAACGCGGACCGGCCATCGCCACGGCGGCCCGCCCGCCGACGTCGGCCAGGTGCTCAATGACCGCCTGCGGATCTTCGCCCTGCCGCGGCAGCTCTCCCGCCAGCTCGCGGCGCAGGGCATCCACATCCAGCCCCGATTTCACCGGTCGTCCGGGCAGGGATTGCAGGTATTTTGCCGCCAGCTCGGCCGTGCGGTGGAGAAGTTCGTCGTCCGCCATGACGAGCATGTTACGCCGGGACCCTGCCCTGCGACAGGCGGCGGGCCTTAAGGGCGCGCTTGCCGCGAAGGCATCCCGCAGCAAGCAGGGCAGATCCGGGCACTCATGGGTCGGCCGGGATGGCGTCGGCGATCCGCGGCCCGAGGCGGGCGCAGAGTGGGGCGCGGACATCGCTGCCCGCGCCCCCGCCGTCGTCATCTATTGGTGTCCGTTGAGGCCTTAGCCCCGTGCCCCGCCGTCGTCAGCTAATGGTGCCCGTTGAGGCCTTAGCCCCGTGCCCCGCCGTCGTCATCCAGCGGTGAGGGCCCGACGGCGCACCCGACGCACCGCCGTCGTTGGTCCTGCTATTCGCTGATCAGGTCCCGCACCACGATGGTCTGGTCGCGGTCGGGGCCAACGCCGATGGCGGAGAACCGGGTGCCGGAGAGCTTTTCGAGCGCCAGCACGTAGTTGCGGGCGTTCTCGGGCAGGTCGTCCAGGGTCCTGGCGCCGGTGATGTCCTCGGTCCAGCCCTCGAAGTACTCGAAGATCGGCTTGGCGTGGTGGAACTCGGTCTGGGTCATCGGCATCTCGTCGTGCCGGATGCCGTCCACGTCGTAGGCGACGCAGACCGGGATCTGTTCGATGCCGGTGAGGACGTCCAGCTTGGTCACGAAGTAGTCCGTGAAGCCGTTGACCCGGGCGGCGTGGCGGGCCAGCACGGCGTCGTACCAGCCGCAGCGCCGCGGCCGGCCGGTGTTCACGCCGAACTCCCCGCCCTTTTTCTGCAGGTACTCGCCCATGTCGTCGAACAGCTCAGTGGGGAACGGCCCGGCGCCCACGCGGGTGGTGTACGCCTTGATGATGCCCACGGCACGGTTGATCCGGGTGGGGCCGATGCCCGAGCCCACGGACGCGCCGCCGGCCGTCGGGTTGGATGAGGTCACGAACGGGTAGGTGCCGTGGTCCACGTCCAGGAACGTGGCCTGGCCGCCCTCCATCAGCACGACCTTGCCCTCGTCCAGCGCCTTGTTCAGCACGTAGGTGGAGTCGATGACCATCGGGCGCAGCCGCTCGGCGAAGGAGAGGAAGTACTCGACGACCTCTTCCACGTGCACGTCCCGGCGGTTGTACACCTTGACCAGCAGTTCGTTCTTCTGCCGCAGCGAGCCTTCGACCTTCTGCCGCAGGATCGATTCGTCGAACACGTCCTGCACGCGGATGCCCAGCCGGGCCACCTTGTCCATGTAGGCGGGGCCGATGCCGCGGCCGGTGGTGCCGATCGCGCGCTTGCCCAGGAAGCGTTCGGTCACCTTGTCCATGGTCTGGTGGAACGGGGCCACCAGGTGGGCGTTGGCGGAGACGCGCAGCCGCGAGGTGTCCGCGCCGCGGGCCTCGAGCCCGTCGATCTCCTCGAAGAGGGCTTCCAGATTGACCACGCAGCCGTTGCCGATGATCGGAGTGGCGTTGGGGGAAAGGATGCCGGCCGGCAACAGCTTCAGCTCGTACTTCTCCCCGCCGACGACGACGGTGTGCCCGGCGTTGTTGCCGCCGTTGGGCTTAACCACGTAATCCACGCGGCCGCCGAGCAGGTCGGTAGCCTTGCCTTTTCCTTCGTCGCCCCACTGGGCTCCGACGATCACAATTGCTGGCATGGGATCCTCCCCCATTCGATGCGGCGGAAGCCCCGGACAGACTGCACATCAAGGAGCCGCTGCCGCGCATGAGAACGCCCCTCACTCCGGATGGAGTATTTGGGGCTCTTACCCGCCAAGTTTAGCGGATGGGCCTCAGTCGACCGGAATCCGCGCGGTCGGATGCGGTTTTGGGGCCGAAACCGGTGGGCGGTGGCGGGCCCTTCGGCTCCTGGGAGCGGAATGTCGCTCGACCGGCCGCTCTTGGGACGCGGCCGTAGCCCCTCCGGCTCCTGGGGCCCGACGTCGCTCGAGGACCGAAACCGGGACGCGGCCGCAGCCCTCCAACTCCCCGGACCCGACGTCGCTCGAGGGCGAAACCGGGACGCCAGCTTCGAGTGGTGAGAAGATGCAGCGAAACCGGCCGTTTGGCTGCATCTTCTCGCCACTCGATGAGGCCATGGCTCTCGTGCCCGGTTGCGGCAGCGCTTCAAGGATGCGCAACGCCCCACGGCACGACGGCGGAGCGCGGCTTGCTCTGGCTTGCGCCGCCGGGGCCGGGTAGCGTGCGGGACATGGCCGCCTCTCAACCGATGGCACGGATCGGCATCTCCGGCTGGCGATACCCGCGCTGGCGCGGCACGTTCTACCCAAAGGGCCTGCCCCAGCGCCGCGAACTGGAGTATGCCTCCGGCCACCTGAATTCAGTCGAAATCAACGGCACGTTCTATTCGCTGCAGCGCCCCTCCAGCTTCCGGCAGTGGCACGCCGAGACGCCTCCGGACTTCGTGTTCGCGGTCAAGGGCGGGCGGTACATCACCCACATGAAGGGCCTGAAGGACGTCCGGGACGCCTTGGCGAATTTCTACGCATCGGGAATCCTGGGCCTGGGCGAAAAGCTCGGACCGTTCCTGTGGCAGCTGCCCGAACGCGCCAACTACGACGCCGAGGTGATGGAAAAGTTCCTGGTCCAGCTGCCGCGCAGCACGAACGCGGCCGCCGCCTTGGCCGCCGGGCACACCGAACTGATGAAGGACAGGACTTGGATCCCCGACGACGGCGCCGACCGGCCGCTGCGCCACGCCCTCGAGATCCGCAGCACCACGTTCATCAACGAGGAGTTCTACGACCAGCTGCGCCGGCACAACACGGCCCTGGTGCTGGCCGACAGCGCCGGAAAGTGGCCGATGCTGGACGAGATCACGGCCGACTTCGCCTACGTCCGGCTGCACGGAAAGGACGAACTCTACGTCAGCGGCTACCGGGACGCAGACCTGGACCGGCTGGCCTCGATGGTCACCGGATGGCTGGACGGTTCGGGCTGCCCCGACGGCGCGGGCCGGGATGCCTACGTGTACTTCGACAACGACGTCAAGGTCCACGCACCGTTCAACGCGATCGGGCTTGCCGAACGGCTGGATATTCCAGCCGGCACGTGACCCGGGGCTTCGCCGACACGTGCCCGCTCACGCAGATCCTCCGCTGCCCGGCTCTGCCCGTGGACCGCGGCGGCTGCCGCCGAACGCTAGAGCGCGCCGCCGGAGGCCTCGAGGTAGCAGGTGCCGCAGAGCGATTCGTACCAGACGTCCTCGCCGTCGATGGCGACCTGCTCGCCGTCGAACACAATCTCCCCGCCCACGCGGCGCGTGTTGAAGACTGCCTTGCGCCCGCAGCGGCAAATGGTCTTCAGTTCCTCGAGGGAGTGCGAGATTTCCAGGAGCCGCCGCGCCCCCGGGAAGGCCTGGGTGCGGAAGTCGGTGCGGATGCCGTAGGCCAGCACCGGCACGTTGTCCATCACCGCGATGCGGAACAGGTCGTCGATCTGTTCCGGTTCCAGGAATTGGGCCTCGTCCACCAGCAGGCACGCCACCGGCTGCACGTCCACATGTTCCAGGAGGGCTTCGGGGTCCTCGCCCGCGGCCACCCGGCCGAAGTGTTCGCGCACGGATTCACCCGAACGGATCAGGAAGTCCACGTCCCGGGCCATGCCCAGCCGGGAGACGATCTTGCTGTCCCCCTTGGTGTCCATCTGCGGCTTGGCCAGCAGTACGCGCTGCCCGCGCTCCTCGTAGTTGAAGGCTACTTGGAGCAGTCCGGTGGATTTGCCGGAGTTCATCGCCCCGTAGCGGAAGTAGAGCTTGGCCAACGCAGTCCTTTCAAGCGGTCCCAGCAGTCGATTCTACTGAGCCGGACGCCGGGTGGACGGCAGCAGGGTCGGCGCGCGGCTCCCGCAAAGGGCTTCGCGGGGATCACGGCGAAGCTTCCGCAGCGGCTTTCGGGATCGCGGAGCAACTCCATCGCAGCCCACGACCGGAGTCAGCGCGGCTCCCGCGAAGGACACGACCGGGATCACGGCGCAGCTTCCGCAAATCGCTTGAAGCGGGCCAGCTGGCCGGAATCAGCCTCCGCGATGGCCCGCCGGATCTGTTCTGCCATGGCGGCCAATTCCTCGCTGACCACGACGTCGGCGGTCAGCGTCAGCCGGGTCGCGCCGCCGTCGCCGTCCAACTCGTAGCGGTAGTCGGCCCGCACGTCCCCCTGCGAGGAGGTGATGGTGATGCTGCGGCCGACGTCGAGCTCGGTCACCGTGCTGCTGCGGTCGTGCCCCTGGGAACGGAAGCTGATGGATTGGCCAACCGCCAGCGGCCCCTCGGCGTGCATCTCGTTCACGCCGGGCATCCATGCGGGCGCAGCGGCCCAATCCGTCAACAGCGCCCAGGCCCGCGCCGGCGGCACAAAGACCTGCTCGGAGGCCGTGAATGCCGTGGTCGCACCCATACCTGCATCATGCCTGCCCGGCTGCCGCGGCAAAAGACCACGCGGGCCCGGCGCCCAGAAAACATGCTCCCTTGATTGGCAACCTGCGGGTTGCCTATTATGGACGGGTGGACACGGTCTTCCAAGCCTTAAGTCATCCGACTAGGCGGATCCTGCTGGACGAGCTGGCCGCGCACAACGACCAGACGCTGTTCGAGCTGACCGTGCGCCTGATCAACAACCACCATCTCACCATCACCCGTCAGGCTGTCACCAAGCACCTCGCGATCCTGCGAGAGGCCGGCTTGGTGACCGCCAGCAATCGTGGACGCACTACCGTCCACCATCTGAATACTGCCCCGCTCACACCTGCGAGGGAATGGCTAGCCCATCTCCCGCCGTCTTCTAAGGAATCACCATGATCATCACCACCACCAGCGTCTTTGTTGACGACCAGCAGAAAGCCCTGGAGTTCTACACCGAGAAGCTGGGGTTCCAGCTCAAGAACGATGTGCCCGTAGGCGACGACCGTTGGCTGACTGTTGTCTCACCCTCGGCCCCGGACGGCGTGGAACTGCTCCTGGAACCGTCCGGCCATCCGGCGGTAAAGCCGTTCAAGGAAGCTCTGGTCGCCGACGGCATCCCCTTCAACAGCTTCGGGGTGGACGACGTGCAAGCCGAGTACGAGCGCTTGTCGGCGCTGGGAGTGCAGTTCGTGCAGGAGCCCGCCGACATGGGACCGGTCGTCACGGCCGTGTTTGACGACACTTGCGGCAACCTCCTTCAAATCGCCAGCATGAAGGAGGCGTAGCCGGGGCCTCGCTCCGTCATGCGCGGCGGGGTTGCGCTGTCGATGTCGCTCGTTTAGTCCAGGACGCGGCGCCGGACCGACGCCGCCAACTCCTCGGCACGGCGCACCACGTCGTCCGCCTTCCGCGTGTGGTCCTGCAGCGACTCCTGGATGGATTCCTCCCGGATAGACGTCAGGTTGGCCTCGACCGTGATCCGCGCCGTCGCCGCGGCGGCTCGCGCCGCTTCGGCGGCCACGGCAATGTCGCTCAGCACGTTTGGATTGCACACGCCCACCAACTCTGTGCCCAGACGCACGACGGCGGAGGCCAAGTCCAGTTGGGCCCTCGCCGGGAGTGTCGCCTCCACGAGCGACTCCCGGATGGCCGCGCTGCGACGGCTGCGCTCGTCGTCTGTTGAGTTGGGGAGCTTGTAGCAGTCAACGACCCTGCGGAATTTCTCCTCGTCGGACACCGCCGCGTGCACCGCCGCCCGGGTCAGTTCGCCGGCCTCGGCCAGTATGGCCTCCAGGTCCGGATCCGCGCCGGAGCCGGCGGAGGCACCGCCGTCGTTGCGGGCTGAGCCTGTGGAGCGGCCGCTGCGGTCCGTGCCTGAGGAGGCACCGCCGTCGTTGTGCGCCGAGCCCAAGGAGCCGCCGTCGTCGCGCGCCGCACTTGCGGAGGCGCCGCCGTCGTCGTTGTTCTTCGCCGCGCTCCGCTCGGTAAACCGCGTCACCATGCCGATCAGCGCCGCCGCCTGCGCCGCGTGGATCGCTCCGACCGCTCCGGCGCCGGGCGTCGGCTGATTGGAACCGAGCCGGCCCAGGTACTCGTCGATGGTCTCCGATCCGCTCACGCCCCGGCTCCTTCCGTTGATCCTGTGGCCGTGCCGCCGCTGCCTGCTCCCATGTTTGCATCATGCCCAACAACGGGTCGGCAGGAAAGTGCCCGACGGGCTGGAGGAGGCAGGGCAGCCACCACCCGGGCACTGAAAACGGGAGCTGCCGTGCGGCGAGCTCCCGTTTCCACCCGAAAGATTTATTGCAGATCAGGCGCCTTCGATGGCCGCCCGGGCGTTCGGGTCCGAGTCGGCCAGGAACTTGCCAATCCGGTCCACTTCTTCCGCCTCGCCGATCGCTCCGGCGGCGCGGCCCAGGGCGTAGAGCGCGCGCAGGAAACCGCGGTTGGGCTCATGCTCCCAGGGGATGGGGCCCGCTCCGCGCCAGCCCGCCCGGCGCAGGGCGTCCAGGCCGCGGTGGTAGCCCACGCGGGCGTAGGCGTACGAGTCGATGGTCCGCCCCTCGGAGTACGCCTCGTCGGCGAGGATCGCCCAGACCAGGGAGGACGTGGGGAACTTCGCGGCCAGGTCCAAGGCTTCGTCGCCGGCTTCCAGCCGGGCCAAGACGTCGGTCTCCTCCGGCAGGTAGGTCGGCTCCGGGCCCAGCAGGTTGGTGCGGAAGGGTTCGGTCATTACTTCACCGACTTTCCGGCCGAGCCCAGGCGCTCGGCGGCCTCGACGACCCGGGCGGCCATCGACTTCTCGGCGGCGGCGCCCCAGACACGCGGGTCGTAGGCCTTCTTGTTGCCGACCTCGCCGTCCACCTTCAGCACGCCGTCGTAATTGCTGAACATGTGGCCGGCGACCGGGCGGGTGAAGGCGTACTGGGTATCGGTGTCGACGTTCATCTTGATGACGCCGTACGCAACGGCGTCGGCGATCTCCTGCTCGGAGGAGCCGGAGCCGCCGTGGAAGACCAGGTCAAACGGATTGGTCTTGCCGATCTTGGCTCCGACCTCGGCCTGGATCTGCTTGAGCAGCTCGGGGCGCAGCTTCACTCCGCCCGGCTTGTACACGCCGTGCACGTTGCCGAAGGTCAGGGCGGTGATGTAGCGGCCCTTCTCCCCCGCGCCGAGTGCCTCGATGGTCTTCAGGCCATCGTCAACCGTGGTGTAGAGCTTTTCGTTGATCTCGTTTTCGACGCCGTCCTCCTCGCCGCCGACGGTGCCGATTTCCACTTCCAGGATGATCTTGGCCGCGGCGGTGCGGGCCAGCAGGTCCTCGGCGATGCGCAGGTTCTCCTCCAGCGTCTCGGCCGAACCGTCCCACATGTGCGACTGGAAGATGGGGTCCTCGCCGCGCTTCACCGCGGCCTCGGACTCGGCCAGCAGCGGCAGCACGAAGCCGTCCAGCTTGTCCTTCGGGCAGTGGTCGGTGTGCAGCGCCACGTTGACCGGGTACTTCTTGGCCACCTCGCGGGCGAAGGCGGCGAAGCCCAGCGAGCCGGCAACCATGTCCTTGACCCCGGCACCGGACCAGTAGGCGGCGCCGCCGGTGGACACCTGGATGATGCCGTCGGACCCGGCGTCCGCGAAACCTTGCAGCGCAGCGTTGAGGGTCTGCGAGGAGGTCACGTTGATCGCAGGGTAGGCGAAGCCGCCCGCCTTGGCACGGTCAATCATGTCGGCGTAGATCTCAGGGGTTGCAACGGGCATGCTGACTCCTTGGCTAGCGATACGGATTCGAAGGCGTTGCCTCTGAGCCCATCCTATCGACTCGTGTCCGGGCAGCAGTTGCCGCGACGACTGTGAAGCCGGGTAGCCCCGTCGGCTGGCGGAGCCGCGGCTCTGTCGCTCGCTTCCACCTGACCCCGCCCTCCGACCGTGGCAAGCTGGAATCATGACTGAAACCCCGCCGCCATTCCACGGTCCGCGCGATCCCGGCGACGCCTGGGTGGAGGGGCCGGACGGCACCCGGATGTGGGGCCGGTTCGGCTCCGCCGGGCTGCTGGCGGTGGACCGCGAGCGCGGCATCCTGCTCCAGCACCGCGCCAAGTGGAGCCATTTCGGCGACACCTGGGGAATTCCCGGCGGGGCGAGGCATCAGGACGAACCGGCCGTCGATGCCGCCCTGCGCGAGGCCAACGAGGAAGCCGACGTCCCACTCGACGCGCTGGCGCCGCTGTTCACCACCGTCCTTGACCTGGGCTTCTGGTCCTACACAACCGCCGCCGCCAGGACCGTTCGCCCGTTCGAACCGGAAATCACCGACGCCGAGAGTTTGGCCCTAGCCTGGGTCCCCCTGGACGAGGTCGACCAGTTGCCGCTGCATCCGCACTTCGGCGAGGCCTGGCCGCGGCTCCGCACGCTGCTGGAGCACCCGCCGGTGCTTGTGGTCGACGCGGCGAACGTGGTCGGTTCCCGGCCGGACGGCTGGTGGAAGGACCGCCCCGGCGCCGCGCGCCGGCTGCTCGCCTCGCTTCACGCCACCCTGGCAGCGGGGCTTCCCGCAG
>NZ_JBNHGF010000066.1:0-10642 GCF_059091005.1 Arthrobacter sp. Y3223164 | reverse complement strand
CGGCAACCCACCAACCTGCCAGCCGCCCGCGGCACCCACCCCGACCCCCGGCGGCCGTCGGCCCCGCGGTGGTGCCCGCAGCAGCAGGACCGTCCGGAGAAGATCCTCCCGGAACGACGCGCGCGTGTACCACAGATAGCCTCTGCTGACACGTTTTTCCCCGTATTTTCGCGGCTGTTGACATCCGCAGTGAGGCGTAGAAAACTGAAGGTGGTGTCGAACTGTGGCAGCCCCGGGCTCCAACTCTTAGCCGCCTCGAGCGGCCTTCCGCCGAGAGGCGCTCCCAGTTCGGCACCATTAATTTTTGTTCGCGAAGAGGCGCTAATCTAGGCACGGCGGATGCTTCCCTTCCGCCGTACGGACCAGTGAGAAACCGCCGGTGACATGAAGCTAAGCCTCTTCCCCCAGGACACCAAGAGCCTCGAATTGCTCGCCCTCACAGCAGCCGAGCTGATGGCGGGGGTCAAGACCCTCTCGGAGATCCTCGGGGCGCCTGCGGACGACTACGACAAGCTCTCCGAAGAACTGCACGACCGCGACGCGAACGTCTCCCGGCTGCGCAACGCCCTGCTGACCACGCTGCGGACTAGCTTCGTTAATCCACTCCCCCGCGAGGACATGTTCCAGCTCTCGCTGCACCTGGTGCACACCTTTGAACACCTCGACGGCGCCGCGGAACTGATCGCACTCAACCGGGTGAAGCGTCTGTCTAGCCGGGCCTCGGAGCAGCTGGAGGTCATCGGCCGGATGTCGGAGATGACCCGGGACGCCATGCCGCGGCTGAACTCCCTGGAGGACCTCGAGGAGTACTGCATCGAGATGGTCCGGCTGGCCAAGCGGGCCGAACGCACCCACCGCGTGTGGGTCTCGGAGCTTTTGTCGGAACACAAGGGCGCCACGCTGGCGCGGCACCGCGACGTGGCCGACCAGTTGATCGCCGCCACCAAGACGCTGCGCCAGGCTTCCCACCACGTAGGCCAGATTCTGGTCAAGGAATCGTAGGTGGAGCTGTTCCTCCTGGTGCTGGTGGTCGCTTTCGCCGGCTGCTTTGCCTTCATCAACGGCTTCCATGATGTCTCCAACGCCGTCGCCACCTCGGTCCGCACGCGCGCGCTCACCCCGAATGTCGCCGTCGTGCTCGCGTCCGTCTGCAACCTGGCCGGTGCGCTGATCTCCAGCACCCTGGCCCTGGTGATCAGTACCGGTTGGATCGGCCTGCCCGAGGGCCGGTCGGGGCTGGGCATCCTGTTGGCCGGGCTGCTGAGCGCCTGCGCGTGGGGAGTTTTCACGTGGTGGCAGCGGATGCCGTCGTCGTCCACGCATGCGCTGCTGGGCGGCCTGATCGGGGCGGGGGCGGCGTCCACCCTGCTGGGCGGCGAGAACATCAGTGCCACGGAGAACCCGATCTGGGGCCAGCTGATCCTGCCGCTGCTCTTGTCGCCGTTGGTGGCGTTCGTGCTCTCCTACCTGGCGATCGTCCCCCTGACGTGGCTGGCCCGCTACCGCACCCCGCGCGAGGTCGGCCGGACCACCAGGCTGGCCCAGGCGGTCTTTGCCGGTACCTTTTCGCTGGGCCACGGCCTGCAGGACGGGCAGCGCACCATGGCCGTGGTGCTGCTGGGACTGGCCGCGGCCGGTTATGCCTCCGGCGACCGGATGCCGCTGTGGGTGCAATTGTTCGCGGCGGTGCTGCTGGCCGTGGGCGCGCTCTTCGGCGGCTGGCGGATCTCGCACACGCTCGGGTCGCGGCTGGTGCGGATCGATCCCCTGCACGGCGCCACCGCACAGGGCGTCAGCTCCGCCATGCTGTTCGTCGGGGCCATCGGGCTGCACATGCCGCTCTCCAGCACGCACACCATGACGGCGGCCATCCTGGGCGCGGGGTCCACCCAGCGGATGCATGCGGTGCGCTGGCGGGTGGCCATCCGCGTGCTGGCCACATGGGTGCTGACCCTGCTGGCAACCTCGCTCGTCGGAGCCATCCTGCTGCTGGCCCTGGACCCGATGCTCTAGCCGGGCCGCCGGCCTTCCCTGGCGCCTTTTAACAGCGACGGCGGCGCCTCCCGCGAGGGGAGGCACCGCCGTCGTGCTGCCGCCGTCTTACCCGAAGCGGCCGGAGACGTAGTCTTCCGTGGCCTTCTGGGTGGGGTTGCTGAAGATCGACGGGGTATCGCCGTATTCGATCAGCTTGCCCGGCTTGCCGGTGCCGGCGATGTTGAAGAACGCCGTCTTGTCGGACACGCGCGCGGCCTGCTGCATGTTGTGGGTCACGATCACCACGGTGTACTCCGTCTTGAGTTCCTCGATCAGGTCCTCGATGGCCAGCGTGGAGATGGGGTCCAGCGCCGAGCAGGGCTCGTCCATCAGGATCACCTGCGGGGACACCGCGATCGCCCGGGCGATGCACAGGCGCTGCTGCTGGCCGCCGGAAAGGCCGGAGCCGGGCTTGTTCAGCCGGTCCTTGACCTCGTTCCACAGGTTGGCGCCGGTCAGCGACTTCTCTACCAGCGCGTCCGCGTCCGACTTGGAAATGCGCTTGTCGTTCAGCTTGACCCCGGCCAGCACGTTGTCGCGGATGGACATGGTGGGGAACGGGTTGGGGCGCTGGAAGACCATGCCGATCTGGCTGCGCACGGTCACCGGGTCCACGCCCTGGCCGTAGAGGTTGTCCCCGTCGAGCAGGACTTCGCCCTCCACCCGGGCGCCGGGCAGCACTTCGTGCATGCGGTTGAGCGTGCGCAGGAAGGTGGACTTGCCGCAGCCGGAGGGGCCGATGAAAGCCGTGACGGACCGGGCGTCGATGTTGATGTTGACGTCCTCCACGGCCCGGAAGTTGCCGTAGTAGACGTTCAGGTCCTTGACGTCGATGCGTTTGGACATGGGGGTTCCTTCTCTTTGGTTCTGGCTCAGCGGCCGGTCTTGGGGGCGAAGATGCGGGCGATCAGCCGGGCGATCAGGTTCAGCAGCATGACGAAGATGATCAGGATCAGCGCAGCGGCCCAGGCACGCTGCATGCTGGGGTCCACGTTGGTGGGCGAGGTCGGGTTCATCAGCTGCCGGTAGATGAACGTGGGCAAGGTGGTCATCCAGCCGCCGAACACGTTCCAGTTGATGCTGTTCACGAAGCCCGCGGTGACCAGCAGCGGCGCCGTCTCGCCGATGATGCGGGCGATAGCCAGGGTGACGCCGGAGGCGATGCCGGAGATCGCCGTCGGCACCACCACCTTCAGGATGGTGCGCCACTTGCGCACGCCCAGCGCGTAGGACGCTTCGCGGAGCTCGTTCGGGACGATCTTGAGCATTTCCTCGGTGGAGCGGACCACCACCGGGATCATCAGCACGGAGAGGGCGACAGCGGCCACGAAGCCGGTGCGGGTGCTGGGCCCGAAAATCAGCCCGAACAGTGCGGCAGCGAACAGGCCGGCGACGATCGAGGGGATGCCGGTCATCACGTCCACGAAGAAGGTGATACCGCGCGAGAGCGGTCCGCCCTTGCTGTATTCGACCAGGTAGACGGCGGTGAGCAGCCCGATCGGCACCGAAATGATGGTGGCCCAGAGGGTGATCAGCACGGTACCGACGATGCCGTGGTAGGCGCCGCCGAGCACGTCGGTTCCGTTGGCCGTCGTCTCGTTGTCGATCATGCCGGTCATGCCGTTCATCGACGTGAAGACCAGGTTGTAGCTGAGTCCGGCGACGCCGTTCTGCAGCACGGTCCAGATAACGGAGATCAGCGGCACGACCGCGATGATGAACGCCGCGAAGACCAGGTTGGTGGCGAAGCGGTCCTTGGCTTTGCGCGCCCCCTCGACGGAGAGCGTCACGATGTAGCCGGCAATCACGAAGATTACGGCCGAGAACAAGGCCCAGGAGACGAGGCCGAAACCGATCAGCGACGAGGCCGCGGCGCCCAGGATGAGCGAGCCGGCGGCGACGGCCCAGATGGCCCAGCCGGGCATCTGGTTTTTGGTGAGCGTGTTGCGCTTGGTCGGGGCGGGGGTTTCAGTGAGCAGTTTGGACATCAGTTGGCTCCCGAGAATTCCTTGTGCCGGCTGATGATCCAGCGGGCGACCATGTTCACGGCCAGGGTAATGACGAACAGCACCAGGCCGGCGGCGATCAGTTCGGACAAGCGCAGCCCGTACGCTTCAGGGAAGTTCAGGGCGATCTCGGCGGCGATCGTCTGGTTGCCCGACTTGATCAGGCTGGCGATGAGCCCGCCGCCGGAGAGCACCATGGCCACGGCCATCGTCTCGCCGAGCGCGCGTCCCAGGCCCAGCATCACCGCGCTGACGATGCCCGGCCGGGCGAACGGGAAGACGGCCATCTTGATCATTTCCCACCGGGTGGCGCCCATGGCCAAGGCCGCTTCCTCGTGGAGCTTGGGCGCCTGCAGGAAGATTTCGCGGCTGAGCGAGGTAATGATGGGCAGGATCATCACGGACAGCACGATTCCGGCCGTCAGCATGGTCTTGCCGGTCTGGCTGGCGGGGCCTTCGAAGATCGGGATCCAGCCGGCGTTCTCCGCCAGCCAGGTGTAGGGACCGACGAGCGCGGGAGCCAGCACGGTCATGCCCCAGGCTCCGTAGACCACCGAGGGGATGGCGGCCAGCAGGTCCACCACGTAGCCGAGGCCCTGGGAGAGCCGCCGCGGTGCGTAGTGGGAGATGAAGAGTGCGACTCCCACGCCGACCGGGGTCGCCAGCAGCAGGGCGATCGCCGCGGCGATCAGCGTGCCGATGACGATGGGCCAGATGTAGCCCCAAAAGCCGTTCCCGCCGGAAATGGCGGCCGGGTCTGCCCCGAACGTCGGCAGGGCCTGCCACAGCAGGAACGCCGCCACGCAGAACAGCACGAAGAGGATCAGGCACCCCGCGGCAAGCGCAAGGCCGGAAAAGACCTTGTCGCCGGCGCGGCCCTGGCCGGTCTCGGTCAATGTTTGGGACACTTCATAACCCTTCGGGTTCTGTACTTCGTCTAGCTGTTCTGCCAGTCTTGCGGCTTCGTTCCGTCCGGGCAATTTCGCCCCGGCCGGAACACGGCTGCGCCCCGCGCGTCAAACTGCGACGGCGCGGGGCCAACCGGACTTCGTGTGGGCTACGACTTCACCGAGATGGAGTCGATAGCCGCCTTGGCCTGCTCGCGCAGGGTCTCGGAGATCGGCGCGTTGCCGGCCGAGTCCTGCGCGGCCTGCTGTCCTTCTTCGCTGATCACGTAGTTGCCGAAGGCCTTCACCAGGTCAACGGTGTTCTGATCAGCATATGTCGAGCAGTAGATGTGGTAGGAAACCAGCACGATCGGGTAGGCCCCGGATTCGGTGGTGTCGCGGTCGAGGTCCAGGGACATGTCAAGCTCGCCGCGGCCCTCGACCGGGGTTGCAGCCTCAACGGCCTTGGACGCGGCCTCGGGGCTCAGTTCGACGTATTCCTCGCCGACCTTGACCTTCACGGTACCCAGGTCGCCGACGGCCGAAGCGTCGGCGTAGGTGATGGCCCCGTTGGTCGCGGTGGTGGCGGAAACCACACCGGAAGTGCCCTGGGCGTTCTCGGCCTGGAGCTTGGCGGGCCATTCCCCGGAGACTTCGTCGGTCCAGACGTCGCCGGCGGCGGCAGCGAGGTACTCCACGAAGTTCTCGGTGGTGCCGGACTCGTCGGAGCGGTGGACCACGGTGATGGGGGTGTCGGGCAGTTCCACGCCCTCGTTCTGCGAAGCGATGGCTTCGTCGTTCCACGTGGCGATTTCGCCGCGGAAAACCTTGGCGATGGTCTCGGCGTCCATGTTGATGGAGTCCACGCCTTCGAGGTTGAAGGCGACGGCGATCGGGGAGACGTAGCCGGGGATGTGCATGGCGCCGTCGGGGCCGCAGACCTCCTTGGCCTGCTCCCATTCTTCCTCGTCCATGTAGGCGTCCGAGCCGGCGAACTGCACGCCGCCGGCCAGGAAGGCGTCGCGGCCGGCACCGGAGCCGTCCGGCGAGTACTGCACGCTGGCCTCGGGGTTCTGCGCGCCGAAGCCGGCAATCCAGGCCTGCATGGCGGAATCCTGCGAGGAAGCGCCCGCGCCGGAGAGCGTGCCCGACACCGTTGCTGCGGTCTCGGTGCTGCCTGCGGCGGCCTGGCTGCCGGTGGCGTTGTCGGAGCCACAGGCCGTCAGCGCCAGCGCTGCAACGGAGAGGACGGCGGCCGCGCGGCCGATGCGAAGTGCCTTCACGTGTATGGTCCCTTTCAGGGTGAGAACGGATCAGGACGACCGGACGTGTTTTCGCCCTGGCGTCGTGCTCCCTCGAGGCTATGGGCGCCACGTAAAGAATGTGCACGGCCAAAGTGAACGCAAGGTGAACAAGACCGGACGGTTTACTAAGCGCCGCCGTGCAGGCCTTGCCTTTGTGAGCGCACTCATACTAGGGGCGGGGGCCCGGGGGCGGCCGTGCCGAGGCCGTGTGGGGCCGGTCTAGGCCGGGCGAGTCCCGCCTAGACTGGGAACATGAGCGCAGGCACCCCGTTGGCACAGGCCCGGTCGTTCCTGCGCAAACGCGGACGCGCCGGCTTCAGCCGCAGCAAGTCCTCCGTCATGCCCGCGGTGCGGATCACCTTCTGCGCCGTTGCCGCTTACGTCGTGGCCGAGCAGGTCCTGGGCCACGAAGGCCCGCTGTTCGCCGCCACCTCGTCCATCATTGCGCTCGGTTTCTCCACGGGGCCCCGGGCGCGCAAAGTGCTCGAAGTGGCCATCGGCTGCACACTGGGCATCGCGGTGGGCGATCTGCTGCTGCACTTCCTCGGGCCGGGCATCTGGCAGGCAGCCCTGGTGCTGCTGGTTTCCATCCTCCTGGCCCGGTTCCTGGACAGCGGCACCATCTTCACCACGCAGATGGCGCTGCAGTCGGTGCTGGTGGTGCTGCTGCCCGCCCCGGACGGGGGGCCGTTCACCCGCAGCCTCGATGCCGTCATCGGCGGCGCCTTCGCGATGCTCGTGACCATGTTGATCCCCGGCGACCCGCGCTCCGAACCGCGTTCCAAGCTGCAGACGCTCCTCGACGAACTTGCCTCGGTGCTGCGCGAGTGTTCCGTCGCCCTCGCCCACAGCGACTCCACCAAGGCCTGGCACGCCCTGGTTAGGGCGCGGGGCAGCCAGAACCTGATCGACGACGTCCGCGGCAGCTTCAGCTCGGCGCGGGAAGTGGCCCGGATTTCGCCCGCGCACCGCCGCCACCGGGACGAAGTGGGGGACCTGCAGGATGCTGCGGAGATGGCGGATTTGGCCATGCGCAACAGCCGGGTCTTCTCCCGGCGCCTGACATCCGTGATCAACCATGCGGCCATGTCCGACGAGGCGATCGCAAGCTTCTCCGAAGTGCTCCAGGAGACCGCCGACGCCGTCGAAATCCTCGCTGCCGGGCTTTCCGACCGGGACCCGGGCGCCCGCGAACGCCGGCTCTCCGGCGCCCGCAACGATCTGGCGGAGATTGCCACGCGCCTGCACCCCAAGACTCTCGGCGTTATCACCCTGGAAGGTGAGGGCCTGATCCTGGTCTTCCGGCCGCTCATGGTGGACCTGCTCAAGGCCGCCGGGCTGAGCCAGGACGACGCCACGTCCTACCTGCCCAGGCTCTGATTGTCCGGCACCCCGGTTACTGTGGGTCCATGAGCACCAAGACCCGTTCCAAGGCCCCCGCCTACCGCTGCGCCGAGTGCGGCTGGAGCACGGCTAAATGGGTGGGCCGGTGCGGCGAGTGCCAGGCCTGGGGAACGGTTGAAGAGGCCACCCAGGTGGTGGCGCGCACCACGGCCGCGGCCGCCGTCTCGCGGCCCGCGGAACGAATTGCCGACGTCGATGCCACCACCGCCGCCTTCCGGGCCACCGGCGTGGGCGAACTCGACCGGGTGCTCGGCGGCGGCTTGGTCCCCGGTGCGGTCATCCTGCTGGCCGGTGAGCCGGGCATCGGCAAGTCCACCTTGCTGCTGGACGTTGCCGCCCGGGTGGCCCGGCTGGACCGCGACGTGCTCTACGTCACCGGCGAAGAGTCGGCGGCCCAGGTGAAGCTGCGGGCCGAACGGATTTCGGCGGTGGCGGACAACCTGTACCTGACCGCCGAGACAGACCTCGGCATAGCGCTGGGGCATGTGGAGCAGCTGGAGCCGGCGCTGCTGATCGTGGACTCGGTCCAGACGCTCAGCAGCAGCGCGGTGGAGGGAGCCGCCGGCGGCGTGACGCAGGTGCGCGAGGTCGCCGCCTCGCTGATCAACGCCGCCAAGCGCAAGGGCATGACCACCATCCTGGTGGGGCACGTAACCAAGGACGGCTCGATCGCCGGGCCCCGGCTGCTGGAGCATCTCGTGGACGTCGTCTGCCAGTTCGACGGCGACCGGCACTCGCGCCTGCGGCTGGTGCGTGCGGTCAAGAACCGCTACGGCCCGACCGACGAGGTGGGTTGCTTCGACCTGACCGAGGCCGGCATCGAAGGCCTGACGGACCCGAGCGGCCTGTTCGTGTCCCGGACCAAGGATCCGGTTTCCGGCACCTGCATCACCGTGACGCTGGAGGGTCGGCGGCCGCTGGTGGCCGAGGTGCAGGCGTTGCTGGCCGAGACCTCCAATGCGCAGCCGCGGCGCGCCACCAGCGGGCTGGATTCTTCCCGTGTGGCCATGATGATGGCCGTGCTGCAGCGCCGCGCCTCCATGTCGCTGCACAAGGACGACAGCTACGTGGCGACGGTGGGCGGGGTCCGGCTCAGCGAACCCGCCACGGACCTGGCCACCGTGCTGGCCATCGCCTCGGCCAAGACCAACCAGCCGCTCCCGGCCCAGCTGATCGCCTTCGGCGAGGTCGGCCTGGCCGGCGAAGTGCGGCCGGTACCGGGAATCTTGCGGCGGATCCAGGAGGCCGAACGGCTCGGGTTCACGCACGCGATCGTGCCGGCGTCCCCCGACGGGGCAGGCCAGGTGCCGGCCGGCTTCACGGTCAAGGAAGTACACACGGTCTCCGAAGCGCTGTCCACGCTGTTCCGCTGAGCGCCGGGAGCGGATTAGCCGAGGTCCGGCCTTATCATGGACCCTGGGGCTGTCAGGACGGCGGCCTCGTCCCCATGCCCGCCGGCCCTAAGGAAACTCCCCCATGGTCAAGAGCCCCGAGGACGCCCTTAAGGCGACCCTGGCCCGTGTAGCTCCGGGAACCCAGCTGCGCGACGGGTTGGAACGGATTCTCCGCGGGCGCACCGGCGCGCTCATCGTGCTCGGCTACGACCAGCAGGTGGAAAAGATCAGCAGCGGCGGCTTCGACATCGGGATCGATTTCTCCCCCACCCGGCTGCGCGAACTGGCCAAGATGGACGGGGCGATCGTCTGCGACAAGGACGCGGCGAACATCCTCAAGGCCGCCGTGCAGCTGGTCCCCGACCCGTCGATTCCCACGCAGGAGTCGGGCACGCGCCACCGCACCGCCGAACGGGTCGCCATTCAGACCGGGCTGCCGGTCATCTCGGTCAGCCAATCCATGCAGATCATCGCGTTGTATGTGGAAGGCATCCGGCACGTGCTGGAGGGCTCGGAGCCGGTGCTCGCCCGCGCCAACCAGGCGCTGGCCACGTTGGAGCGGTACCGCGCCCGGTTGGACCAGGTCACGAGCTCCTTGTCCGCGCTGGAGATCGAGGCCATGGTCACCGTGCGGGACGTGGCGGTCACCCTGCAGCGGCAGGAAATGGTCCGCCGCATCTCGGACGAGATCTCCCAGTACGTGCTGGAGCTCGGCGTGGACGGGCGCCTGCTCTCCCTGCAGCTGGATGAACTGACCTCGGGGCTGGGCCCGGACAGCGAGATGATCCTGCGCGACTACGCGGACATCAAGGGCGGCATCGACGTCGACGCCGCCCTGCACACGCTGCGCGGTTTCACCTCGAACGACCTGATCGATCTGGGCCGCGTCGCCAGCGTGATCGGCATCCAGGTGGGGCAGGATTCCCTCGACGCCGTGGTCCAGCCGCGCGGCTACCGGCTGCTGGCCGCAGTCAAGTCGGTGCCGCGGGCGGTGGCGGACCGGCTGGTCGACCACTTCGGCGGACTGCAGTCGCTGATGGCGGCCAATATCGACGACCTGATGGCGGTGGACGGCATCGGCGAACAGCGGGCCCGCGTGATACGCGAGGGCCTGTCCCGCATCGCCGAAACCAGCCTGCTGGACCGGTTCCTCTGATCCCTTCGGGCGTGCGCTAGCGCAGTTCGAACACCGTCTTGTCGCTGGTCTTCTTGTCCAGCTTGGTGACCAGGACGTAGGTGCCCGGCTGCGGGTTGGCTTCCACCGGGGTGCAGCCCGGTGCGGTGCGGTTCCGTTCCCAGACGAAACGGGCCTGCTCGGCCTTGCCCGGTTCAAGGGTCATCATCAACGGCTCGGGGTCCACCTGGCAGTCCTTGGAGGAAAAGATCCGGTCTTCTCCGCTGGTGACCAGGAATTCCATGGCGTCGGTGCCGACGTTGACTTCGCACGGCCCCTTGCCCTCGTTGGCCACCTCCAGGATGAGGGTGGGGTTCTCCCCGCTGCCGTAGGCCGGGGCGTCCGTTTCCGCCCGGACGACGACGTCCTGGTCCTCGCAGCCTGCCGGCTCCGGGGATGCCGGGCTGGCGGACGCGGGACTGGAGGCCGCCGGTTCCGG